>JADZFP010000570.1 GCA_020849825.1 Saprospiraceae bacterium | reverse complement strand
TTGCTGCCGATCCAGTACTGGCCGGGCTGTAAGGGCGGATTGCCGGTATTCTGGACATAGCCGCTGCTGAATCCGCCACTGCCGGAAAAATCGCCGTTTTGCACCAGATTGATTACCGAGGGCTGTGTACCCGACGGACAATTGCAGGGTGGCTTGGTCGGCGGACAATTCCCGAAATTTGCGACACGTTGCTCCGAAATATCGAGTTCTACAAACACCTGACCGTCGGCGGGCACCTTGGGCGTCCAGCCGGACTGGGCAATTTCACGGACCCAATAATACCCCTTGGGCAGATCGGAAAATCGGTATTTCCCGGTGCTGTCGGTCGCGGTTTCGGCCAGGAGGTTGTCGTCGAGATCGAACAACTGAAAAACCCAGCCCCCGAGCGGAGTCTGGTTGGTAAAAGGCAAGGCGCCGCACTCCCTGTACTTTGTCCCGATGATACTTGCATCGGAAGGATCGAGGGCGCCCACCACATTGAACCAACTCAAACAGCTGTTGCCCGGCGGGCAATTGTCGATGTATTGTGCCGTCAATTGTGCGGAATCCGTCTCCGCAATACACACATCCACTGCATAGCCGGGGCCCGTCGGGATCAAACCGCTGGCGTGCGTCAGCAGCAGTTCGGTGTCGCTTAATGGCGTAGCCGTCCAGCCGCCGGAGGTATTGGCGGCCCAGCTGCCGAAATTGCCCGATGAGAGATAGAGTAAAATATCGTTGAAGCAATCGGGCGCCTGGTTGTTGTAATACACGCGGTAGCAGGCAAAATCGGTAGGCTGGACATTGATGATCAGCGAACCGCAATCGCCCGACTGAGCGTTGCCGCAAACCGGCAGCAGTGCCATCAGCGAACAGGCAACGAGGATGAAATCTTTGCAAACCGTTTTCATACAACTGGTTTAATCATTACGGAATATGGATGAATGCACTTTCCAAAAATTCACCCTTCCTGCATACAGGGCCCGGTTTCATGATGTCTGGCAGGATCAGCCGGATATTTGGTCAATACTCCATGACAAGCGGTATTTTCGGCGGAGGTTGTGAATGGGGTAACAAAGCCCGCCAAGAGGGGATCTTACGCTGAAAAATTGCCGCAACCCTTGACTTCTATCTGCTATTTTTGACGCACAAAGCCACCATTGCATGACTTCCACTTTGCGTGTTTTTATTGTTGACGACGAACTACACTGCCGTGCCCTGCTGCGTAATTTATTGCGCGACGTTTGCCCGGAAACCCAAATCGCCGGGGAGGCAGGCTCCATTACAGCGGCAGCGGAGGCCCTGCGGCACACCCGCCCGGATTTATTGTTACTCGACATCAGCCTGCCCGACGGTACGGGCTTCGACCTGCTCGACCGCTTTCCGCAACCCGATTTTCGCGTTATTTTTACGACTGCCCACGACGAGTTCGCGCTGAAGGCTTTTCGCTACAGCGCCGTTGATTATTTACTCAAACCCGTCGATCCCGATCAACTTGCCGAGTCGATACACAAAGCCGGGAGACAAACGCCCGCCGCTTCCTGGCATCTGCAACTCGCGCAATTGAGGAATCAAAATGCCACAGGCAACTTCGACCGGATCGCCCTGAATACCGGCGATGGCTTGCTTTTCATTCAAACCTCCGACATCCTTTACCTTGAAGCCAACGGAAATTTCACTTATGCCTACCTTCCCGAAGGCGAGCGGCATCTGGTAAGCAACAATCTGAAAATGTTTGAGGAAATCCTGCCCGAACCGGGCTTTTTCCGGATACACCAGTCCTACCTTGTCAATACCCAACGGGTCAAAAAATTTTTAAAGGAGGACGGCGGCTACGTCATCATGCAGGACGGGGCCAAACTGCCCCTTGCACGGCGGAGAAAAGACGATTTTTTGCGCGGTCTGATGACTTGAATTTGCTTGATCTATGCCTCACGCCGCCTGGTTTGCAACATGGAAGATTGCATAAACTCTTATAAACCAATATAAACCTTATAAACCTCGCGCTCAATGCTTCCCGGCGAAAAGTGTATGATAAAAAGGGGCACGCTGCACAGCAGCCGCCCCCTCAGGTTTTCTCTTAAATCAGTTTTGATCAGGCCTCTCGCCTTTTAAGCTCATCCCGGATTTTGGCGGCCATCTCGTAGTCTTCCGATTCGAGTACCTCCTGCAGTTTCCGTTGCAGGATCTCTGCCGAAAGGGTTCCGAGATTTTCGCTGCTCAAGCCGGCCGTGGTGACCTGTCCGGCTTCTCCGCCCTGGGCGATATCCTCGTCCTGGTCTTCGAGCACGACACCGGCTGCTTCCAGAATAAAATCATAGGTATAAATCGGGCATTCAAAGCGCACCGCCATCGCAATGGCATCGCTGGTGCGGGAATCGATCTCGAATACTTCGCCGTTTTTGACGCATACCAGACGGGCATAAAAAATCCCGTCGAGCAGGTTGTTGATCACCACTTCGCGCAGTTGTACGTCGAAGGTGTCGAGGGTATTTTTGAACAGATCGTGGGTCAGCGGGCGGTTGGGCACCATGCGTTCCATTGCCACGGCAATGGCCTGCGCTTCAAAACTGCCGATCACAATCGGCAAACGGCGCTGGCCCCGGCGTTCTCCCAGTACGACTGCGTAATTGTGCGACTGGGTTACGCTGTGCGACAATGCCACTATGTCCAATTCAATACGTTTCATGCCAAAATGCGTGTGATTTGCCTTTTGAGGGCTCAAAAATAAGGCTTTAAAGCGGTCTTTAGTATCACTGCTGGGCTTTGAATTTCTTCACCGCCTCGGTCAGTTTGGGCACTACCTCAAACAGGTCGCCCACCACCCCGTAGTCGGCAGCCTTGAAAAACGGCGCTTCCGGGTCTTTATTGATCACCACAATCGTTTTGGAATTGTTGACGCCGGCCAGGTGCTGAATAGCGCCGCTGATACCGATGGCGATGTAAAGATTTGGGCGGATGGCGATACCGGTCTGACCCACGTGCTCGTGGTGCGGCCGCCAGTGGCTGTCGGCCACCGGGCGGGAGCAGGCGGTTGTGGCGCCCAAAACCGAGGCCAGGTCTTCCACGATGCCCCAGTTGCCGGGTTCTTTCATGCCTCGACCGGCCGATACCACCACTTCCGCTTCCGGAAGGGGCACCGTGCCCTCCTGGGTTTTGACCTCTTTTACCTTGACTCGGGCTGCCGGCGGCGCAATGCTCAAAGCTTCTGCCGAAACAGGGCTGCCGGAGGCATCCGGACGAACGGCGTTGCCCATCAGGGAAATCACTTTGACCGCGCTGGTAATGTCGAACTCAGCAATTGCCTTGCCGGAAAACACCGATTTTTTGACTCGTAAAGCGGCGCCACCGGCATCGGGCAGGGCATTGACGCCCGACACCAGACCGGCGTCGAGGCGAACGGCCAGGCGGCCCGCGATGGTTTTACCCGTCGAGGAGTGGCTGAGGACAACCACGCTGGCGCCCAGTTGTTTGGCCGCTTCGGCGAGCACCTGGGCGTACACCTGGCTGTCGATATGATTCAGCGCATCGGCCGATACCTGCAACACCCGGGCAGCGCCGTAACGGCCGAGTTCGCCGGCATTTTGCGCCGCGCCGAGTACGATCGCGGCACAGTTGGTACCCATCTGATCGGCTAATTTTTTTCCAAAAGTCACCGCCTCAAAAGCGGCTTTTTTAAACTGACCACGCGGACTTTCCGCAAAAACCAAAACCATGATGAAAGGGTGGGTTGAAAATGGTTAGGGGTGGATGAGGGTGGATGGGGGTTGATGAGGTTTATAAAAACTGCGAGCGTCGACTACCCTTTTTATAAACCCCATCAACCCTTATCAACCCTCATCAACCCTGTTTAAATCACTTTTGCTTCTTCGTGCAGGAGTCGGACGAGTTCGTCCATTTGGTCGGGCTGCACCAGTTTGACACCGGCCTTGGGCGGCGGGAGGGTGAACTGGGCGGCTACCACGTTTTCCTGATACGGTACGGCCGGCACGACTTTGAGCGGCTTTGTATTGGCAGCCATAATGCCGCGCATGTTGGGGATGCGTTGTTCGGCCATGCCTTTTGCAGCGCTGAGGACAAAGGGCGTATTCACTTCCAGCACTTCGATGCCGCCTTCGATTTCGCGCTCGAGCGTGGCAAGATTGCCGTTCACATCGAGTTTGGAAGCGTAGCTGACGTAGGGCAGATCGAGGTATTCGGCCGCCATGGCGCCAACTTCGGAGCCGTTGTAGTCGATGGTTTCCTTGCCGAAAAAGATCATGTCGAATTGCTCGTTGCGGGCGTATTCGGCGATCTGTTTGGCCACAAAACCGGCGCTTTTCGGGTCGGCATCGATGCGGACCGCTTCGTCGGCGCCGATGGCCAGGGCCTTGCGGATGGTTTTGTCGTTGGCTGCCGGACCGACGTTGAGCACCACGACGGTGCCGCCAAGGGCTTCCTTGAGTTCGCAGGCCCGGACGAGCGCGTACCACTCGTCGTAGGGGTTCATGATAAATTGTACGCCGGCAGCGTTAAATTCCTTTCCGTCGGCCGAAAAGGAGATTTTAGCGGTGGTGTCCGGCGTTTGACTGATGCAAACAAGCAATTTCATGGTGGATATTGTGCTTAGTCGGTCAAATTATTGATGGGCGAAAATTTGCCCGTTACCTTTGGGGCGCGCAAAGGTACTATTCTGCGCGGAGCTCTAACAATTCGGCGCATTTTTCGTTTAAAAAAACACATGAGCAAACGACTTCCCATCCTGCTGAA
>JADZFP010000569.1 GCA_020849825.1 Saprospiraceae bacterium | reverse complement strand
CGACATACCGGCTACGATGACCGTCGACGGCGTGGTGTACGACAGCGTAGGCGTACGTTTCAAAGGCCAGACTTCGTACCAGATGGTGCAGAATTCGCAGAAAAAGTCGTTTAATATTTCGCTCAACTACGGGGTGGATTACAACAAACTGATGGGTTACAAAACCCTGAATCTGAACAACTGCTTCCTCGACCCCTCTTTCCTGCGCGAGTTTTTCTACCTGCACCAGATCCGGAACCACATTCCGGCGGCCAAGGCCAGTTTTGTCAAACTGTACCTCAACAACCAATACTGGGGCATTTATCCCAGCGTGCAGCAGCTCAACGGCGATTTTTATGAAGAATGGTTCCTCAGCAACAACGGCACCAACTGGCGCGCCGACCGCCCCAATGGCACCGGCGGCGGTCCGGGTGGTCCGGGCGGTGGCGGCGGCTGGGGCGACGGCACCGCCGCGCTCAATTACCTGGGCGCCGATACCGCCCTCTACAAACAATATTACACCCTCAAAAGTACCGACAAGGCCAATCCCTGGGACGACCTGGTGGTCACCTGCGAAGTGCTCGAAAATACCCCGCTCGACCAACTCGAAAGCACCCTGGCCGACTATATGGATCTCGACCGCACACTCTGGTTCCTGGCCTGCGAAATCGCCTTTACCGACGACGACAGCTACGTGTACAAGGGAAAAATGGACTACTACGTCTACTGGGAGCCCGAAACCGGCCGCATGACCCCGATCGAGTACGACGGCAACAGCTGCATGGAACTGAACTTCGCCCAGCAATGGACGCCCTTCTACCACGCCAACAACGTCAACTACCCGCTCCTCAACCGCCTGCTGGCCGTGCCCAGCCTGCGCCAGCGCTATCTGGCACACCTGCGCACCATCGTGGAAGAATCCTTCGACCCGGCCACTGCCGAGGCCGCCATCGACGCCTATGCCGCGCAGATCGACTCACTGGTGCAGACCGATCCGAAGAAAATTTACACCTACAACCAGTTTGTGACGGAAGTAGGAGACCTCAAGGAGTTTCTCTCCGTCCGCCGCACTTACCTGCTCAACAACACGGAAATGGCACAGGTCGCCCCGACGATCGCCGGCGCTTCGCACTTCGTGGCGGGTATCGAATGGGGACAGCCCGACCCCAATCAGGAAGCGACCGTGCGCGCAACGGTGAGCTCCACCAATGGCATCGATCGGGTTACCTTGTATTATGCGACCGGACTGGTGGGCAATTTCAGCAAAACAAACATGTACGACGATGGTCAGCACGACGATGGCGCCGCGGGCGACGGCGTCTTCGCCGCCAATATCCCTGCCCAGGCGGGCGGCCAATGGGTGCGCTACTACGTCGAAGCCGCCGCGGCCAATACGGCCAAATCGGTGCGCTACTTCCCGGCCGGCGCCGAACACGACGTGATGATTTACAAAGTATTGCCGGGCGCCGCCGCAAGCGCCGACATCGTCATCAATGAATTATTGGCGTCCAATGACACGACTGCCGCTGACGAGGCCGGCGAATTCGACGACTGGATCGAACTCTACAACAAGGGCACAGCAGCCGTCGACATCAGCGGTTGGTTTATCACCGACAATCCGGCCAACCTCGACAAATGGGATTTCCCGGCAGGCACCGTGATTCAGCCGGGCGATTACCTGATTCTTTGGGCCGACGAAGACAGCAGCCAGGGTCCCCTGCACGCCAATTTCAAACTCTCGGCCTCGGGCGAAGAACTCATCCTGCTCGATGCCTCGGGCGCCGTGGTCGACCAGGTGACTTTCGGGGTGCAGGATGTGGACATGAGTCTTTCCCGCATTCCCAACGGTACGGGCAGCTTCGTTGTAAAAAACCCGACTTTTGGCTACAACAACGAGCAGGCTTCGGGCGCGGGCGATTTGTCGGCCAATGAACCCTCGATCCGCATCATGCCCAACCCGGCCGAACAACTGGTGCGCATCCAGTTGCCGGATACATACGCGGGTACGGTTGAAATTTACGACGTACTGGGCAAACGCTGGTTCGCCGCATCCGCCCAACCCGAACTGCTGATCGAACGGGCCAATTGGCCCGCCGGCGCTTATGCTGTAAAATGCGGCGGGAGCGTGAGAATGTTGGTGAAGCAGTAGGATTGTGCTCTTCTCCGGCGAGTTATCAACTGCGTAGGCCCGTTATGGGTGTTTCACATGGGGGCACGCAGAGAGGTGGGTGTTTCACGCAAGGGGCGCAAAGGGGCAAAGCGCGCAAAGAAGGCTGTCGTTTCACACAGTTTTTTAATTGCACGCAGAGACGCAGCGGCACAGAGGGGCTTGTGTTTCACGCAAGGGGCGCAAAGGAGCAAAGCGCGCAAAGAGGGAGAAATCATGACTGAAAAGCGACAACTCTGCGCCTCTGCGCCTCTGCGTGCAATAAAAATCCCCCTCTTTGCGCGCTTTGCCCCTTTGCGCCCTTTGCGTGAAACTAAAGAATCCCCTCTTCCCGTGAAATCCTGTTACGGCATATCAAACAGCCCGTAATACATCTTCAAAGTCGGGTCGGTTTCTTTTTCCCGGATTTCCTTAACGAGGTTGTTGAGCGCCGCGGCTTTGTCCGTATTGCCTTGTTCGCGGTAATGGTTGCGAATGTCGGCGATGGCTTTGGTCGCGGTGAAACGACGCCACTGGGTTTCTTTTCCGTTAAAAGCCGTGGTTTTGAAACCCTCCACCACCTGGTCGAGGATGGCGGGATCGTTGAGACGGGTGAGATAGCGCTGGTAGTGGTCGAAGAAGGTCATGGCCGACATACCGTCCATTTTTTCCGCTTTTTTCTGGTACCAGGCGAGTTGGGCGGGGTCGGGGTTTTGGGCATACAATTCGGCCAAAACCAGCACGGTGGCATCGCTCTCGTCGTTTTCGAGGCTTTTGGAAGCCGCTACTGCTGCTGCCGGGTCGATCTGGCCCAGGGAGTTGAGGCCGGCGCCGACGACGCTGTACGGCAGTTCGGGACTCAGGGCTTTTTGCAGAACAGGCACGTATTTTTTGTCGCCGGTTTGGCCCAGCATGGAAAGCGCGCTGGCGCGCACCGAAGGCATCGGGTCGTTTTCGGCCATTTGGGCCACCCGGGCGGCCACCTGCGGGTCGGTCATATCGGCATGGCCCAGGGCATAGTCGCGAATGCCGTGGAATTTGTCCTGTAAAGCATCTTTATACACCTTTTTGGCAGCGGGCGACCCGTCGGACTGCAGGGCTTCGAGGGCTTCCCAGCGGTCGCGGAACAGCGGGGCGTGGTAGTACTGGAACACCCATTCCTCGGTCGTGTGCATGTCGGTTTTGACGGCCAGCAGGGTTTTGTCGGCGTCTACGTTGACGAGGGCGGGGCGTTGTGCGGCATCGAAGGTGAAGGTCTGGCTGCGTTTGGTGACGCGGATATTTTCGCGGCGTACGGTACCGTCGGCGGCGTACAAATCCACTTTGAGCGGCAGTTCGAAGATAGGCGCCACGTCTTCGCCTTCCTGGCTTTGGGTGATGGTGACGGTTTGTTTTTTGGTCGTTTCATCCCAGCCGTAGCGGATGTCGAGCACGGGATGGCCGGCGCCGAGGTACCATTGGTTGAAAAACCAGTTGAGGTCTTGTCCGGTGACGTCTTCAAACGAGAGGCGCAGTTCGTGGACTTCGGCGTCGGAGTAGGCGTTTTTTTTCAGGTAATGCTGCAGGGAGGCGAAAAAGGCTTCGTCGCCGAGGTAGCTGCGCATCATGTGCAGGGCGGCGCCGCCTTTGTTGTACGAATGCGCGTCGAACATCGACTCGCGGTTGTCGTAGCCGAAATGGATGAGGGGGTGGCCGCCGTCCTGGGCAGAGAAGATGTAGCCCATTTGCTCCTGCATTTCGTGCATATCGGCTTCGTCGCGGCCGTATTTGTGTTCGAGCCAGAGGTACTCGGAGTAGTTGGCAAAGCCTTCGTTGAGGGTCAGGTTGGCCCAGCTTTCGCAGGTAATGAGGTCGCCGAACCAGTGGTGGAACATTTCGTGCGCCACGACTTTTTCATTCAGCCAGTGGTCGTCGAGCAGTTCACGGCTGGTTTTTTGCATAAAATCGCCGAAAATGACGCCGGTGGTATTTTCCATGGCGCCGCTCACGTAATCACGCACGATCACCTGCGAGTATTTGGGCCAGGGGTAGTCGTAACCCAGTTTTTGGGAGAAAAACTCCAGCATTTCCGGGGTATGCGGGTAAATGTCTTTGGCGTAGGGTTCGTATTTGGGCTCCACGTAGTAGTTCACCTCCATGTTGCGCCATTTGTCTTTCACCACCGAAAACTCGCCGATGGCCATCATGAACAGATAGGGCGCGTGGGGTTTGTCCATTTTCCAGTAGTCGGTGCGGGTGCCGTCGGCGTTCTTTTTGGACGACAGCAACAGGCCGTTGGAGAGCGTGGTGTATTGGTCGTCGACGGTGAGGTACATCTCCTGGGTGCAGCGCTCGTTGGGTTTGTCGACGGTCGGGAACCAAAATGAGTTGCTTTCCGTCTCGCCCTGGGTCCATATCTGACGGGGTTTGTCGGGGTCGCTGCCATCGGGGTTGATGAAATACAGGCCCTTGTCGGCCGTAATGGCCGCGCTGCCGCCGTAGGACTCGCGTTCGTCGGGCTTGGCGGTATAGTCGATCACCACTTTGTATTCCTCGTTGCGGGTGTAGGTACGGCCGAGGTGGACGACGAGTTGTTCGTTGTTGTAGTCGTATTTCAGGGGTTCTTTTTTGCCCTCGAAACTCACCGAATGGATGTCGAAATTTTTGGCGTCGAGCGTCAGTTTGTCGGTGGGATAAAACCAGGGCCGCAGGGTAAGCGTGGCGCGGCCGTTGGCGCGTTTTTTTGCCCAGTCGAACGAAAGTTCCAGTTTGGTATGGATCAAATCGTGCTCGAAGGTGTGCGAAGGGTTGTAGGGCGGAAGGGTGTCGATTTTTTTGTCGGAAGCCGGCCGGACGACGGCCTCTTCCATCACGGCATACTCAACCGGCTCCTCGTCGCCCATCACGGGTTTACCCATGTTGTCGTACTGGGTGGGCTGATCGGGGTGGCCGGGCGAGCCGGTGACTTTTTCGGCGGTTTTGCGATTGCAGGCCGGAGCGGTAAACAAAGCGGCCAACAGGGCCAACAGGAGCAATTTTTTCATGGTTGTGTATAAATGCGAGATAGAGACACAAAAATGTGCCGGTGGTTCGGGGCTTTTGCCAAATTTGCGTGTTTTTTCGGCTAATACACCCTTTAAGGAATTTTTCAACGCAAATCAAACGCCCGTGGAGACGAAAACGTACACCGACCAACTCATTGATTTAGCCTGGCAATACGGCCCCAAAGTGCTTATGGCGCTCGCGCTGCTCATCGTCGGATTCTGGGTCATCAAACGTATGACGCGCGGATTCGACATTTTTATGCGCAAGCGCAAACTCGACGACAGCCTGCGCCCCTTCTTCCTGTCGCTGGTCGATGTGGGTATGAAAGTGGTCCTGCTGCTCGTGGTGGCCAGTATGGTCGGACTGGAAACGACCTCGTTCATCGCCATATTCTCCGCCCTGGCGTTTTCGATCGGTCTGGCCCTGCAGGGCAGTCTGGGCAATTTTGCCAGCGGCGTCCTCATTCTCCTGTTTCGGCCCTACCGCGTCGGCGACCTGCTGACGGTAAGCGGCATGGCTGGCCATGTGGCGGAAATACAGATTTTCAGCACCATTTTGGTTACCCCGCAGGGCAAAAGAATCATTATTCCCAACGGTAAAATGACCGAAGGCCCCATTGAAAACATGGGCTATGACACACCCGTGCAAGCCCAGATTTCGCTGCTGGTCGATGCCGAAACTTCGCTGGATACCGTGCGGCAGATTACCGAAGAAGTGGTCGGGCGAAGCGCGCACGCCGTACCCGGCCGTGTGCCCACCGTGCAGGTGAGCGGCATGAGCCGCGACGACGTCAAGATCGATATCGGCTGCTGGACGAGCGGCGAGCACTACAACGACACGCTCGATTACCTCTACGAAGAACTCAAAATCGCGTTCGACACCCAGGGCATCAAACTGGCCAAGGAGCGGCGCAAGCAAAATGTGTAAAAAACTATGCCCGCCGACCCGTCCGAACGTCTGCTCGATTTTTTACAAAAACGCGCTGCCCTCTCGCGGGAAGAAGCCGTGGCATTTGCCGCCCGCTGGTCGGTGGAACGGCAATTGAAACGGGGCGATTATTTGTGTTCGATCGGGAAAATGGAACAACATGTCTGGTTTATCGCGGAAGGGCTGTTGCGCATTTATTACCCGACCGACGCGGAAGAAGTGTGTGTGGGTTTTTCCTACGAAGACACGGTGGTCAGTTCCTTCCCGTCGTTTATCCGCCAACAGCCGTCTTCCTTCTCCATTCAGGCGCTGGAAAAATGTACGGCGCTGGGCATTACGCGCACCGATTTGTACGCGGCAATCGATACCTGGCCGGCGGTGGCGAAGCTGTGGTCGGGCCTGCTCGAACAGGTCGTGACGGGATTGATCGAACGGGAAATAGAGATCAGCACGACGACGCCCGAACAACGCTACCGCAATCTGCTCCGGCGGGCGCCCTATCTTTTTCAGCGCGTGCCCCTGAAATACATCGCCACCTACCTGCGCATCAAACCCGAAACCCTCAGCCGGGTGCGGCGGACCGGTATTTCTGCTCCCTGATTTCTTGATTTCAATCAATTTTTAGGCTGCCGGAGGGGCCGACTTTTGTGCCATATTTAAAAACAAACAAAAGTCAAGCTATGAACCGCACCCTTCTTTTCTCCCGCATCTATCTCCTCCTGCTGGCCGTCGCCACGCTCAACATTGCCCTGCAAGCCCTGGTGGACCCGCAAACCGTGATGAATTTCGTATCGGTATCGCTCGGCGACAACGTTACGGCCCGCAACTCGATCCGCGCCCTTTATGGCGGCGTCAACTTCTGCTTCGGCATTTACTGGATTTATGCGGCGTTTCGCAGCCAGCCGACCGGTTTGATCCTGGCCTTGCTGTACACCGGCGGATTTGTTTTCGGCCGCGTCTGGAGTATGATGGCCGATGGCATGCCCGGCGAATTTGCCCAGCAATGGCTGGTGACCGAAGCAATCTTTATGCTGCTGGCAGCCGGTTTGCTGCGCTGGCGGCAACAGGCGGCAACGGCCCAACTGGCCGGAGCGCTGTAAGAGCGCCCAGGGGCTTCTGCTATGCGGATTTGATGAAAACAGCCCGAACACTCTACCTTAGCGCAAACAACTCGACCATGCGCATTACATTTCTGCTATCCTGTCTAATGTTTTCCTGCTGCCTCCTGTTTGGCCAAAAAACCACTGTGCGCGATATCGACCGCCGGGTGGAAGAATTATTGGCCAAAATGACCCTCGAAGAAAAGATCGGCCAGCTCACCCAGTCGCCCGGCGATATCAGCACCGGCACCGACGTGTCGAAAGACAACCTGCTCGCCGGCATACGCCAGGGCCGTATCGGGAGTGTGCTCTCGCACACCAATTTCGACAACAAAATCGTCATGCAGCGCACCGCCGTCAAGGAATCGCGGCTGGGTATCCCGCTCATTTTCGGTTTCGACGTAATCCACGGCTACAAAACCATTTTCCCCATTCCGCTGGCGCAGGCGGCCACCTGGGACATGGCCGCCATCGAAAATGCCGAACGCATTGCCGCCGCCGAAGCCGCCGCCGACGGCCAGAACTGGACCTTTTCGCCCATGGTCGACGTGTCACGCGACCCGCGCTGGGGCCGCGTCATGGAAGGCGCCGGCGAAGATCCCTATCTCGGCAGCCGGGTTGGCGAAGCCCGCGTACGGGGCTTTCAGGGCAACGACCTGAGCCAGCCCAACACGCTGGCCGCCTGCACCAAACACTTCGCCGGCTATGGCTTCGCCGAAGCCGGACGGGAGTACAATACCGTCGACATGAGCGAACAACGCATGCGCGAAATGGTGCTGCCGCCCTTCGAAGCCTCGGCTCGCGCCGGCAGCGCCACGTTTATGAGCGCTTTCCAAGCCCTCAACGGCGTGCCGGCCAGCATGGACCGCCACCTGCTCACCGACATCCTGCGCGGCGAATGGGGCTGGCAGGGAATGGTCGTGAGCGATTGGGGTACTTTCGGCGAAACCATCATACACGGCGCCGCCACCGACGATACCGATGCCGCCGCCAAATGCCTCTCCGCCGGCAACGACATGGACATGTGCAGCGGCGTGTACGAACGGGGCCTCAAAAAAGCCCTCGACGAAGGGCGCATTACCCAAAAACAAATCGACGACGCCGTGCGCCGCGTGCTCTGGCTCAAATTTGCCCTGGGCCTGTTCGACGACCCCTACCGCTACCTCGATAACAAACGCCGCACCGAAACCCTCGAACGCCCGGAATACCGCCAGGCCTCCCGCGACATGGCCGCCGAAAGTATGGTGCTGCTCAAAAACGACGGCGGTGTGCTGCCCCTGACCCCCCAAAGCCCCTTCAAAAAAATCGCCATCATCGGTCCCTACGCCAACAGCCAGGGCAACAAAGACTATATGAGTTTCTGGACACTCGGCCTCGGCGTACGCGAGTACGACTCCACCAAGGTCGTCACCCCCGCTCAGGCCCTCAAACCCGCGCTGGAAGAAATGGGCTTTCAGGTGACCGTCACCGAGGTATGCCTCGACGCTACCTGCACCGAAAAAGACTACTCGGTGGCCCTGCAAGCCGCCCGCGAGGCCGATCTCGTGATCGCCTGCGTCGGCGAACGCGGCATCGATTGCGGCGAATGCCGTTCGGTGGCTTCGCTCGACCTCCCGCGCGGACAGGAAACGCTGCTCAAGGTCGTCAGCCGGGGCAATAAACCCACGGTTATGGTGCTGTTCAACAGCCGCCCGCTCGTTTTCCCCTGGGCGACCGAAAACGTACCGGCCATCCTCGTGGCCTGGCAACCCGGCTTCGAAACCGGCAACGCCCTGGCCGACGTACTCACCGGCCGCGTCAACCCCTCGGGCAAACTGCCCCTCACCTTCCCGCGCCACCAGGGCCAGGTCCCGATCTATTACAACCACCTCAACACCGGCCGGCCGCAAACCCAAATGGGCCAGATGTGGTCGAGCGGCTATCTCGACGTGCCGACCACGCCGGCCTGGCCTTTCGGATTCGGCCTGAGCTACACGACCTTCCGCTACTCCGACATCCGGCTCAACAAAAAAACGATGGGCATGGAAGAAACCCTCGAAGTGTCGGTCGTCGTGACCAACACCGGCGCCCGCGCCGGCGAGGAAGTGGTGCAGCTGTACATCCGCGACCTCTCGGCCGATATTTCCCGGCCGGTGAAAGAATTGAAAGGTTTTGAAAAAATCCGCCTGGAACCCGGCGCCGGCCGCGAAGTGCGTTTTCTGCTGACCAAAAAAGACCTGGCCTACTGGAACAACGAGGTGAAATTCAAAGCCGATCCGGGCAAATTCAAGGTGTTTGTGGGCGGCAACAGCCAGGACGTGAAAGAGGCGGAGTTCGAGTTGCGGTAGGGTGACGTATTAAGCATTGTCATCGACCCCGCCAAGGAAAACAAGGGTAGACTACGGCAAGGCCCGCTGGCAATTCTTCTTATAAAAAAAGGAATAGCCCTTTTTAATATCCGCGCACATCCGGGTCATCCGCGTCATCCGCGTTGCCATCCTGCCCCGGTGGTCGAATGACCCGATAACCTCACGATTGCACCTTCGGCGGCCCCGCCATCAAATGGCGCGCCTGGCCCACCCAGTCTTCCTCGATGATCTGGCGGGGCGAGAGGCCCAGCGCTTCGGCCACGGCGGCGACGGTGGCGTCGTCCCACTGACTGATCTGGGCGAAGGTATAGATGCCGAGCGCGTAGAGTTGCTGTTCGGCGAACGGCATGATGCCGTTGATGATTTTCAGGTCGTCGGCGTGATCGCCGTCGGATTGGCCCTGACGACCGGCGGCCTGGGCCGGACCGGCGAGGATGTTGCGACTGGTGGGCGCCGAGGCCGTGGCTGCTTTTTCCGAAAACTCGCTGTAACTGCGTTTGCGCAGCACTTCCAGTTGCAGGTTTTCGATTTCGATACGCGCCGCGTCGAGTTGTTGCTGGAGTTGAGAGCGTTCGGCTTCGAGGGCGCTCGTGGTTTCTTCCAGGGTGCGCACCTGGCGGAGCATACCGTTGAAATCGCGGTTGAGCACTTTCCAGGCGTTGAGTTCCTCGTGCAGGCGGGCGATTTCCTTGCCGTGTTCGGCGTTGCGGGAGCGCAGGTTGCCGAGCGGAGCGTCGAGAAACTGGATTTTTTCCGCGTAAAAAGCCGCTTCGGCCTGCGCTTTGGCCAGTTTGGCCGCCTCCGCCTGGGCCGAGGCCGTCCAGGTGGCGCGTTCGATCTCGAAGGCCGAGAGCTGCTGGCGCATCTGACCGATTTCCAGCGACATACGTTTGAGGTCGGCTTCTTTCAGGTCGTGCTGGTCGCGCACCTGACTGTACAGGCGGGCCAGGGCGTTGCGGTCCTGTTCGCTGCGTTCGTAAGCTTCGAGGATCGGTTTTTCATACAAAGCCGCGCGCAACGACCAACCGACCACCAAACCGATCAAGGTGGCAATGGCCCATGCGAGCCAGTAAAAAAGCGGGTCCTGCACCAAGGCATCCATGCGGGGGATTGCAATATTTTGACCAAAGGTAATGGGTAAATGCAGAAAAACTGCAATTCGGGCGCATTTTGCGCGTTTTTCAGCTACATTTGTTCAAAGACAGGGCACAAAACACCCTTCCAAAACGTCGGAAAAAAGACCTGTTTTTCCACGGGAAATATCATCTCAAACCATCGCCGGGGAAATGAGCACTCATCGCGGCAACTGTTCTTGTGTATTGATAATGAATCAATTAGCCGCTATTAGTCTATTCCTTCTCCTGGCCGCCCGACTGGCCGCCCAAAGTCCCGCCCCGCCGACCTCACAGGTCTACATCGATTCCATCCTCATCGAAGGCAACAGAAAGACGCGCGAAGCCCTGATTCTGCGCGAGTTGGAGTTCCGGATCGGCGATTCGCTGCCCATGCAGGAGCTGGGCGCCATCCTCGACCGCAACGCCCTGCGGCTCATGAACCTCGGCATTTTCAGTCAGGCGAAGATCAACGTCGGGCAATGGCGCGAGGGCAACCGCCTCACCCTGCGCATCCGGGTGGTGGAAGGCTGGTACCTCTATCCCGTGCCGATTTTTAGTCTGGCCGACCGCAATTTCAACGTCTGGTGGTACGAGTTCAAGCGCTCGCTCAAACGCGTCAATTACGGCGCCGATTTTACCCAGCTCAACGTCACCGGTCGCGCCGACGCCCTGAAAGTCAACGCCCAGTTCGGCTACGCCAACCGCTACGAGATCAATTATCGCAACCCCGCGATCAACCGCCGCCAGACCCTGGGCCTGCAAACCGGCGTGTCGTACACCCGCACCCACGAAGTCGCCCTGCGCACCGAGGACAACAAACTCGTGTTTCGCACCGACCCCGAACGCTGGAACATCCGCCGTACCAGCGCCTGGCTCGGACTGGGCTGGCGCCCCCGGCTCTTCACCGCCCACCAGCTCTTGCTCGAATACCGCGACAACCGCGCCGCCGACAGCATCGCCGCCGTGCTCAACCCCGATTTTTTCGGCGACGGCGCCACCCGGCAGCGGCATTTCAGCCTGGTGTACACCTTCGAGCACGACCGTCGCAACATACGGCCGTACCCCACCGACGGCTGGTACGCCTACGCCGAATTGCGCCTCAACGGCCTCCTGCCCTCCGACGACCTGCACCTCTACCGCCTCAAGACCGAGTACGGGCGCTATTTCCCCGTCGGGCGCAAACTCAGTTTCGAGGCCGTGGGCAAAACCCGCGTCAGCTGGCCGCGCCGCCGCCCGCCCTATTTCAACAACCAGGCCCTGGGCTACGGCGGCGACTACGTGCGCGGCTACGAATACTACGTGGCCGACGGCCTCGATTTCGCCGCGCTGCGCACTTCGTGGCACTGGGAGTTTTTCAGCCGCGAGTTCAATTTCGGGCGCTACGTACCCTTGCAGGCCTTCCGCGTATTGCCCGTCAAGCTGTTCCTCGCCCTCAATGCCGACCTGGGCTACGCCAACGACCCCTGGTACGCCGCCGGCAACCCGCTCAGCAACCAATGGCTCGCCGGCTACGGCTTCGGGCTCGACGTCATCCTCTATTACAACAAAAGCATCCGCCTCGAATGGACCTGGAACCACCTCGGCGAAGGCGGATTTTACCTGCGCGTCAATACGGGAATATGAACACCCGCGCCTTCTACCGCTGCCTCTGGCTGCCCCTGTACCGCCGCTGGGCCCTGCGCTACCAGCGCCGCGAACGCTCGTACCGCTACGCCGGACTGCGCCTGCAGGTGCCGCCCGGGGTGTTTCATCCGGGCCTGTATTTCAGCACGCCGGTGATGCTGCGTTTTCTGGCCACGCGCGATCTGCGCGACAAAACCCTGCTCGATGTAGGCACGGGCAGCGGCCTGCTGGCCCTGTATGCCGCGCGGCAGGGCGCCAGCGCCACGGCCCTCGACCTGCACCCCCTGGCCGCCGCCACGGCCCGCCGCAACGCCGCCGCCAATGGCCTGCCCCTCGACGTGCTGGAAAGCGACCTCTTCGAGGCCCTGCCCCCCGGCCGGCAGTTTGATGTGGTATTGGTCAATCCGCCCTATTACCCCCTGGCGCCCCGGCGGATAGAAGAGCACGCTTTTTATGCCGGCGAACAACTGGAGTATTTCCAGCGCTTCTTTGCCAGCCTGGGCGCCGTGCTGGCCCCCGGCGGCCGCTGCTGGATGGTGCTGTCGGAAGACTGTGCGATAGAGCGGATCAGCGGAATGGCCCGCAGTTTTGGATGGGGTTTTGAGGTGGTTTTTGAGCAAAAAAAGTGGGGAGAAAGGCTTTTTGTGGTGGAAATCGGCAGGGTAGGGTAGGAGACGTCCGCGGAATAGGTGCCGAATTTTGTACCCAAAATCGTTTGGCGTGTCGCGGATTTTGGCTATAAATTTGTAACCGGAAAACCAGACCGACCCGATGAAACTTGTTTGCTGTGCCGCTGCCGCCCAATATTCCTCGGGAGAATGACGAGGGGTATTGGGCGGTGGTGGTTATAGCCGACATACCCGCAACGAACGACTATAGAAAATGCGCATTGCGGGATAAGTACTGATGGGGTACTTATTACGCAATGCGGGTTTTAGTTGGTTGTTTGTTGCGTATAACTAATAGTTCGCTGCAACCAAAAAGAAAAAAATAAACGCAAAATAGAATGCATAGTGAAGATAAAAAATATATTGGATTAGTAAAGTGGTTTCATGATGCACAGAGGAATGCAGACTATGGATTTATTCAGCACGCCAAATTAGGAGATATTTACTTTAATGGAAGAAACATCGTAAAAGGACAGACAAAAGAGCGGTTTGATGAAAATGATGTTGTAATATTCAAATCAAGACAATCGGAAAGAAAAAAAGGAAGTCTTGAAGCGGTTGATGTCGTATTAATTGAGAATGAAAAAGAGGTTCAATTTTTATTTGAGCATTTTTTGTCATTTTTTTCTGAAAAAGGTACTTATAGCGATTACAATTTACTTCAAAAGAAAGTTTTCCAATCCATACAAATCCTATACCCCGATGTTGAAGATTCCGAGAAAAAAGAATTGATAAAAACATTCAAGGAATTTATATCAAGATTTGAACTAAACTACCAAAAAGCGAAAACAATTGTCAACTTAACTCAAAAGCTTTTTAAAGAGGAGGAAAGCCAAATAATTCCCCATTTAATTAGTTGTTTAGATAGAGAATCAAAGTACCAATTCTGGTTAGAGGAAATTCATGACCAACCTGATATTGATATAATTGCTGAAAAGGTAATTTCAGAAAATAGAATTTCTCAAATCTTTGAAAGATGTGCCCCTAAGACAAAGAATGAAATATTCTACAAATTAGTTTATGATTTAGAATCGATAGAAAGTGAGCAAGAAATAAATCAGGCAATTAAAATTTTCGAGTTATGTCGAAAGTACAATGAGGAGGGATACGCCAAAGTTTCAGAAAAGATAATAGACCAAAGTCCGTCTTATGTAAAGCTATCTTTTTGGTTAAAAGGCTTCATTGATTATTTCGACTACCAAGAATTTGTTATTTACACCGTTACCTTATCAATCGAAGAGCAAAAAATCTTTTTAAAGAAAGTGCTCAAATTAATTCATGAAAAGAAAGTAAAATTTACACTTGCAGACCTCGAAAAAATTATGACAGTTGATTTGAAATTATATCAAGAAATTGGTATAAATGAAAATGAATTAAATGATTTGGATTTTACCATTTGCATCATTCTTCAAGTAATCAAAGATTTATCTAATGAAGTCGTAACCAAGAGAGAAACTATTTTTGAAATAATAGCGAATCAGGTTAAGAAACCAAAAGGCTTACTTGAAATAACAGGTTTCTTTGATAAATGTAATGGTAGAAGTGAAGCAACCGTAAATTCTATTAAAAACGATGAAGGCGAAGAAATTGAAAAGAAGATAGAATTCAAAAAACTCGAAGAAAAGCCTCGATTTGCTATTTATTGTGACGGTCGAAAATCTAAATCTGTATGCACGACAACAGGATTAGATTTCTGGTGGTGTGAGAATAATAAATGTTATAAACCAGAGAGAGAACTCCACAGTTCGGAAAATTGGAAGGATTATTCACTTTTGGATATATTGACAATTTTAGAGGTCAATTTTCAAGAAAAAGATTATGAGGTTCTTCTAAATGTTATCAATAAAGCAAATAGATTTCTGGGGCATTTGTCATGTAGAGAATGTAAATCAATTTTGCATCCCCAAGGAAAAACAAATTATTCATTCTGGGGCGTTTCAGATTTTTACTGCAAGAACGAGAGTTGCACAAGAAAAGATGAAAAAATTTATATCTCTCATTGCTTGAATGGAAGATGCGAAGCAATCATTGATAGTAGAGATTGTGTTACTTGTAAGCCAGTTG
>JADZFP010000568.1 GCA_020849825.1 Saprospiraceae bacterium | reverse complement strand
TGCACACCCTGGCGCCTACCTTTATCACCCTGGCCGTCATTGGTATCGTTTACGCCAGCATCATCGCCATCAAACAGAGCGATCTGAAACGGCTGATCGCATATTCCTCCATTGCACACGTGGGCCTGATTGCGGCCGGCGTACTGGCCTGGAACAAAACCGGCGTTCAGGGCGGCTTGATCCAGATGCTCAACCACGGCATCAACGTGGTGGGTCTGTTTTATGTAGTCGACCTGCTCGAACGCCGACTGGGCACCCGTTCGCTCTCCGACATGGGCGGGATCGCCAAATCGGCGCCTCGTTTTGCCACGCTGTTCATGATTATTACCCTCGGCGCCGTGGCAGTTCCGCTGACCAATGGTTTCCCCGGTGAGTTCATGCTGCTCAATGGCGTCTGGAAATACAATTTCTGGGCCGGGCTGGCAGCGGGTTTTACGATCATTTTCGGCGCCGTGTATATGCTGCGGGCTTATGGCCTGGCTATGTTCGGAACCGCCAATGAAAGTACCGAACGCTTTGCCGATGTAGAAATCCGCGACTGGATCGTGCTCGGCGTTATCGCGACCCTTGTGATTTTGCTGGGCTTTTTCCCGCAAATTGTGTTAAATCTTACGGATGCCAGCGTAAACCGGATTTTGGGCGCCGTGCAGATTTGAACCTTTTAACAAACTGACAATGAAGTCTTTGCTTATACTTTTTATCGGTGCAATTGTGGTTCTTTTTGCCGGCCTGGGTAAAAAGAAGGGTTTGCTGCAACCCCTTGCGCTGATCGCCAGCCTGCTTGCACTGGGCGCCTCGGTATTTGACCTGAATATGGGCGACGCCACGGGCCTGAATGAGCGCTATGCCGACATGTTCGGGTTCGATCAATACGCCCTTGTTTTTACCGCCGTGACGCTGGTAGCGGTCAGCTTGCTTATCGGCCTGACCGGCTGGGGCTTCCGGACACTTTCAGATACCCTGGGCGACAACCTCGGCCTCATTCTGTTCAGTGTTTGCGGCGCTTTGGTCATGTTTTCTTTTCAAAACCTGACCATGCTGTTCCTCGGGATCGAAATTCTTTCCATCCCCCTTTATGTGCTGGCCGGTAGCCGACGCGACGATCTGGCTTCGAACGAAGCAGCGCTGAAATACTTCCTGATGGGGTCGTTTGCCACCGGCATCCTGTTGTTTGGCATGGCGCTGGTGTATGGGGCCACTGCAAGTTTCGACCTTACCCGAATTGCAGCCGCAATCAGCGATGGCCAGCATTCGGCCGGCATGTTGAACGTAGGTATTTTACTGATTCTCATTGGTTTGAGTTTCAAGATTTCTGCCGCTCCCTTTCATTTCTGGGCGCCCGACGTGTACGAAGGCAGCCCCAATTTGATCACCGCGTTCATGTCGACAGTGGTGAAAACTGCCGGCATTGCCGCTTTCTACCGCTTGTTTGCAGAAGGGTTTATCGGCGCTCAGGGCTTTTGGAGCACAGCCGTGGCCGCCATCTCTGCCATGACGATGGTGCTGGCCAATACGACCGCCATTTTCCAGAACAACTTCAAACGGATGATGGCTTATTCGTCTATTTCGCACGCCGGTTATTTGCTGTTGGGCATTTTGTCGATCGGCAATGCCGCGTCGAACGGAGCGGGTGCATTGTTGTTTTATACCCTCACCTACTCGATTGCTACTATTTGTGCGTTTGCTGCTTACATGGTGGTCGCCGAGCAAAACCGCGACGGCTCGTTTGCCGCATTCAACGGACTGGGCAAAAAGCAACCCCTGCTGGCACTGATGATGACAATCGCCATGCTTTCGCTTGCCGGCATTCCGCCGACGGCGGGCTTTTTTGGCAAGTATTTTCTCTTTACATCGGCGCTCGACGAATACCCCTGGCTGGTGGTCCTGGCTGTGATTAATTCAGCCATCTCCATTTACTACTATTTCAAGGTCATCATCGCGATGTACTTTTCCCGCGAAGAGAACGATTACGCCGCACCGGTGCCGGCTGGTTTCCGCTGGGTTATGCTGACGGCGCTCGTGCTCATCGCCTTGCTGACCATTCTTCCGGGCAGCGTTTATGCGCTGATCTAAACCTCTGTAAAATATGAAAATAACGGCGTTTTGCTTCTCGATTGCAGTATTTCTGCTCTGCTTTGCTGCCTGCAAATCCAACACTACTTCAACCGGGAAGGATGCGCCAACCATTGTGGCTGCTGAAGAATCGGTTCCGCCGTCGTCCCCTCAGCCTGATTTGTACTACTACGTCGTCACGACCGACAACCTGTTACTACGCGACAAGCCCACCCAAAACGGTTCGAGCAGCCAGGGCAAACTACGAGCCGGTGAATTCGTACAAGGCAACGGCGACGTATCCTCTGACAAGGAAGAAGCCACCATTGGCGGTATTCCGATCACCGCGCCATTTATCAAAGTCAGTACCACAACGCCCGACGAAAAGAACGGATGGGCTTTCGGCGGAGGTCTGCAAGCCATTTATGCAGGCGCTCGCAACACCAGCCCCGATCTGACGAAACTCAAACAGTTTTCTGTTTTCCTCCAGTCGCTCGACCTCCAAAAGATGGAAAGCGGACAGAAGGCCTGGGATTTTGTAAAGGCCAATTTTGCCAGCACCAAAGGTACCACCGCCGATGCCGCTTACATTTTGCTGCAACAATTCATGCGTCGCATGGAAGTAGCCAACGAATACTTTTATACACAACTGGATAAAATCCAATGGACGGAGGACGATCAAAATCAGATCTATCAGGGTCAATTCAACTTAGAAAAATACCCGCTGACCCAGCACCTCTCGGTCTGCGGGTTTCGTTTGCAAATCGCCGAAGGTTCCATTTTTGCGATAGCCGACTTCCGTGATTTTGAAGATTTTTTTGCCGGAAACGTCACCCCGGGTATGAAAAACTACCTGCAACAAATAAGAAAAGAACAGGATAAAACGGCATTCGACGATGGCGGCATTGTCATTCCGCTCGAAGAAC
>JADZFP010000567.1 GCA_020849825.1 Saprospiraceae bacterium | reverse complement strand
CCGTAGCGAAGAATTGTTTTGTTCATATCACAGTCATTTTGAGTGAATAACTGCGACAAAGGAAGGTGTACGAATGCAATCTACACTCGTACTTTCGGGTGAATCGGGATACGTCCCCTCAAAATCATACTTTAGTAGGAGCGCATTCAGGTCAAAATACCCAAGGCTTTTGCCCTCTGAATAGCCTGGGTACGGCGCTGAACGTCGAGTTTGGCAAATACGTTGGTCGCATGGGTTTTGACCGTGTTCAACGAAACGAACAAACGTTCGGCAATTTCCTGATTGCTCAAGCCCTGAGCGATCAATTGAAGCACCTCCAGTTCTCTGGGCGTAATCCCGAGTTTTTGCACGGCTTCATCTCCCGCCAAAGCCACTGCTTTGTGTTGCGGCGCTTCGGTTGTTTTCTTCGGCATCAGCCATTTCCGCCCGGCCCAGGCGCCCACCAGCGTAAACAACAGTGCAATTATACCGACAAAAGCTTCCGTGCTGTGGTCGTATACCAACAGCCGGTAGCGAAAGAACTGCATCGACATCAGCAGCAGTCCCAGAGCAGCGCCGTAGAGCAGCACGGATTTCATTTTTTTGAATGGTTGTTGATTAGGGGTTGATAAGGGTTGATGAGGTTTATAGGGTTTATAAAAAGGAGGGTGGATGCTCTCACATCCACCCTCCTTTTTATAAACCCTATAAACCTCATCAACATTCATCAACCGACCATTGTCACGGCTTCACAACCACCAGCCTTTTGGTGCCGATGATATTGCCTTTTCGGTCTTCCAGGCTATAAAAATAAGTGCCTTTTTTAAAATCGTTGAGATCCAGCCGGATCGATTTGTTGCCCGACATGGTGTAGTTGTTTTTCCAGATCTCTTTGCCGATGATGCTGAAAATTTTGAGCGTGTAGTCATCGGGCGGGAGGTTGCTGCAATCGAATCGCACCCACTCCGTAGCCGGGTTGGGGTATGCCTGAATACTGGCCGAGCCGGGAGCATTAATGTGGAAAACCGGCGTGGTGCCGTTGTTTTTGTACCGCACCGATTCCGCGCCGTTCAATTCGCTGTTGGCGGTGACAATGGCGATTTCTTCTTTTTCCGTATTGGATAAAAAGCGGTACACGACGGTCGTATCCGTGCCCAGAAAATCGAGCAGGCCGCCGGAGCCGCCGGGTACCGGAATCCAGCCCAGGAAGGAATGTACGTCGAGGTTGGTTGTCGTGTACTCGGTGCGTTTTTCGCGTAAAACCGGGTACTGCCCGCCGGGAATATTCAGCGTACCCCAGCCGTCGACGGCTTCGAGGCGCTGGTAATTGATGCGTACCCGGATCGAGTCGACAAACTGAATGCCGGGGATATTGCCCAGGAGGCTGTCGGGCAAATCTTCGATGGAAAAGGGTAGCGACAGGTCGGCCGTTTGCTGGTTGATGTCAAAAAAATTCAGCGGCGAGCGGCGTTCGACCAGCGGGGGAGCGAATTTGGCCAGCACCTGCACCCCGAAATTGGCGGGGTCGGAACCGGCATAGCCCAACAATTCAAATTTGGAAGGGGTAATATTGTAGTATGACTCGCCGGTGGTACCGATTACCGCGGTTTCAGCCCCGGGAAAACTGCCCGAGCTTTGGCCTTCATTGGCTGGGCTGTATGCCACTTCAAAAGTTTCGTCGGAGTTGAGTCCTGAGAAATCCCAAAACTGGTTGCCTCCCGGCGGCGTAAGGAAATTGATATTGGGCGGATTGAAGGTGCGCGCGTAACGGAGCGTATCGCCCACGGCCGGGAAGGTCATGGAAGTCACCGTAATTTGCGCAGGCAGGTTAAAGCACAGTGCAGAGAAAGCAGCGAGTAGCATCTGTTTCATGGATTGATTTGATGTTTTTAGACCGAGAGCGATTAAAAATGTTATTAAAGTGTGCCGACCCCGCGTTTGAGACCGGGAAACCTGCCGCGGTCGGTGCTCCAAAGGTAAGCCGGTTTTTGAGGATTTGAAACGGCATCTGCTCAACCGGAATAAATCCGGGTTGAAAATTCCGCTTTTAAAGCGCCTGCAACTCAACCAATTTGCGGTAATACTGCCCTTGTTGCATCAGGGACTCGTGTGTTCCGCGTTCCACGATACGCCCTCCGTCGAGCACGACGATCTCGTCGGCGTGCTGCACGGTGCTGAGCCGGTGCGCAATCACCAGGGCGGTGCGGTTGGCTAGCAGACGATCAAGCGCGGCTTGCACCAGCTGCTCTGATTCGCTGTCGAGGGCGGAGGTTGCCTCGTCGAGGATGAGAACGGGCGGATTTTTGAGCAAGGCACGGGCGATCGTGAGGCGTTGGCGCTGGCCGCCGCTGAGTTTCGAGCCGCGATCGCCGATATTGGTATCGTAGCCCTCGGGAAGCACGGAGATAAAGTCGTGCGCATTGGCGGCTTTGGCGGCGGCAATCAGCGCCTCTTCGGAAGCGCCGGCGCTGGAAAACAGGATATTGTTGCGCACCGAATCATTGAATAAAATGGCCTCCTGGCTCACGATGCCCAGCAAAGCGCGCCAGTCGTGCGTGCGCAGCTGGCGGATATCCACGCCGTCGACGAGGATTTGACCATCGGTGACGTCGTAAAAACGCGGCAACAGATCGGCCAGGGTGCTTTTGCCGGCGCCCGAAGCGCCTACAAGGGCTATAATCTTTCCGCGCGGGATGACCAGGTCGATGCCTTCCACGGCCGGCCGGTCGGCATTGGCATAACGGAAGCTGACGTTTCGAAACTCGATTTTGTCGGTAAACGCATCAATCGGGCGGGCGTTTTCCGCTTCCCGGATCGAAACATCGGCCTGCAGGAGCGCCTGTACGCGCTCGAGAGCGCCCATGCCTTTGCGTATATTGTACGTGGCGCCGGAAAGCGCCTTGGCCGGCTCGATGACGTTGTAAAATGCGTAGAGAAAGGTGATAAAGGTGGCGGCCGAAATTTCGCCTGCAAATACCTGTTTGGCCCCGAACCACAACAGGATCGCCACTGCCGAAATACCCAAAAACTCGGAAAGCGGCGAAGCCAGGTCCTTTCGGCGGTATAGCCGCACCAGTGTGCGGGCATACCCCCTGTTTTCGCGGGCAAAACGGTCGTGCTGCCATTGTTCGGCATTAAAGCCCTTGATGATGCGCAGACCGCCGAGGGTTTCTTCCACTAAAGCCCCCAGCATACCCAGGCGGGTTTGCGCCTCGCCCGACTGCCGTCGCAGCGAGCGCCCTACCCCGCCGATGATGAGCGCTGAAAACAACATCAGCCCGAGGACGAAAAGCAGCAGTCCGGGCGATACGTACACCATAAAAGCCACGCTGCCCAGGATTACCAGCGGTTCCCGCGCAATGCTTTCCACCACACCGACGATGCTCCATTCGATTTCCTGCACATCGGACGAGATGCGGCTCATCAGGTCGCCCTTGCGCGATTCGGTGAAATAGGAAACCGGCAGCTGGAGGATCTTGTCGACCATTTGCTGCCGCAGGTCGCGCACGACGCCTTGCCGAACCGGGGCCAGAAAATACAGGGAGAGGTAACGAAACAGGTTTTTACCGAAAAATACCAGCACGAGAAAGATACAAACCAGCAAAAGGGCTTCTTCGCGGCCGTGTTCGCGGATCAGGTTGGCAAAAAAAGCGCTGCTGCGCGATTCCAGATCATCGAAACCGCCCTGTGGTTCGGCGGCTTTGGCGGTCATTTCGTCGGGGTTGAAGAGGATCTGTAAAAAAGGCTGCAGCACGGGGATGCTGATCACCATAAAGACCGACATCAGCAGGTTGCTGAGCACTGCCAGGGCCAGCTGGCGGCGAAAAGGGCGGTAGTAGCGAAGGAGTTGGCGCATGAGCGGAGCGGCAAAGGTAGGGTCAATCTTGTCAAATTCAGGTTTTGTCGAGCCCCTGTCGTTCAATCACCCGTTCTATCTGGTTGATTCTTAAAACCTTAACAGTCGCCTCACCAATTTTCGTTTTAGCCCTTATGACCCCATTATCGAATTCAAAGTGATCATCCCAAATATCTGTTCTTGGATTAAATAACCGAACGAATGCTCGATCAGGAAACAGAATAGTACCAACATCACTCCCTTTACTCATGTTGCAAGGATAACATGCCCATGACAGGTTATCAGGATCATTCAGTCCACCATGTTTGATACTGATGATATGATCAACTTGAAAACTAAAAAAAGCTAAATTTTCAGGGAATTTACAGTATTCACAACAATAGCCCGCCCTTAATGCAACCAACCGCCTTAACTCTTCGGAGACATACCGGCTCATGAATTCAAAATTCTTTGGTTTGCCCGAATTTTTGCCATCCGCATCAGATGTTCAATGACAAGAAAGTATTCCAGGTCTTTTTGCTCTGTTTCCGTCAAGGAGCCGTCTTTGCTTTTTTGCAGCAACTCTTCAGCGCGATTTTGCAAAGCGGCAGAAGGCTTGAAAGCCAGCACTTGTGCTGGTGAAGGCGTTGAAGTGAGAAAGTCAACTATTTCTTCAAAAAAGCGGGAAGGAGCAACCATGTCTTGAGTATTGACACAAAAATATTGGATTTCCAGCTGATTTTCAAAAGTAGTGCATTCAATCGAGCCTTATCAAAGGAAAAACGCAGAGGCTGGTCTCATTCGTCAGGCCGGTCCGGAATCGTAGAAATATTATTCCAGGCAAAGCCGTAAAGCGCGCAAAGTATTTACCCCTTGGCGGCCTATGCGGCTTTGCATGAAACTTTATTCGCCGGGATTGCCGGGCTAATGAGACAGCCTCCTCGTCGGTATTCTGATGTTTTTACAAATCCACACTCTTGAAATCCCAGGTATTCAGGAAGTTCGTCGTGAAATTGCCCTTCTGGAAATCTTCGTTGCGCATGAGCCGCTGGTGGAACGGCACGGTGGTCCGCACGCCTTCCACGATGAACTCATCCAGGGCGCGCTCCATTTTCAGGATTGCCTCGTCGCGGGTGCGGGCCCTGACGATAAGTTTGGCGATCATGGAATCGTAGTACGGCGGAATGGTATAGCCTGCGTACACGTGGGTATCGACGCGTACACCGTGACCTTTCGGCGAGTGGAAAGAAGTGATGCGGCCCGGGCTGGGTCGGAAGTCGTTGAAGGGATCTTCCGCGTTGATGCGGCATTCGATGGCGTGCAGTTCGGGGAAGTAGTTTTTCCCGCTGATGGGAACGCCGGCGGCGATCTTGATCTGTTCCTTGATCAGGTCGAAGTCGATGACTTCTTCGGTTACCGTG
>JADZFP010000566.1 GCA_020849825.1 Saprospiraceae bacterium | reverse complement strand
GGCCAGCTGCAGTTGTATCCTGGCGTTGGCTGACAAGTCGCGGAAGGGTTGCGGAACGGTAGACAGGCTGGCCGTGGCATTGCGCAAATGGGTGTTGGTCAGCTGAATTTGCGCCCTGATGGCGTCGTCAGACACATCTTCGGAGGCATTGCGTTTCAGCACGTGAACCACCACCGGAATGGTGACGGGTATCTGGTGCAGGTGCGGATCGTAAGGATGATTCCGGATCCAGGTCATGATCCTTTCCAGTATGCTGGCCCTTTGGGCCTGCAAACCCGGCGCGGCCGCCAGGCGCGCGCGGGTGTAAGCGTCTGTGGCGCAGTCTTCGCGTTGTGCGCTGAGCACAACGGCGGTGGCAAAAAAGACTATAAGAAATAACGGTGTTGCTTTCATATTTTGACCATTGGATTTGGAATGCATTAAAGTGAATCAAGGTACAGGCTGCCAAAGTTGGACGGTTTGCGGGGCACTTTCACCGGCGCCTTGCCCTTTGGAAACAGGACGACTTCATATTCGTAATCTTCCTTGTTTTCCGGCATCACCAGTTCCACGCTTTTCGACAGGATGTTATCGGCAGTTTTCAGGTTCACCGTTTTGGTTTCGGATTTACCTGCCGTGGGGGTGTTAAAAATCTTGATCTCTACGGCGCGGATGCCTTCGTTTTGGGCAAATTCGGGATCGAGTTCCACATAAACATCCCGTTTAATGAGCGGCGGGATCAGGTTCACGGCGGCAAAATCCTGGGTTTTCCAGTCGGTTTCGACCGTGGCGCCGTTGTTGAAGGTCCACTTGGTTTTATAATCGAACGACAGCCAGTTTTTCCGGTTGTTATCGCCTTTCCAGCCGTAGATCATGGTGAAATCATTGCCATCGCTGTTAAATTTTTTCCGGTCGATGATGAGGCTTTGCAAAGTCAGTTCGCTGTTCTCGTGCTTTTTGCGCATCACCACTTCCACGTTATTGATGTAAGTGTCGAAGTCGGAAGCGTTGACGCCCACCAATTTGGCGTGCACCTCGCGCTGTTTGTACAGCGGATCGTCGATATTGATGCTGAAAAAGCAGGTGGGGCATTTTTTCAAAATATTGCCCACGTTTTCGGCAAATGGGAACGTGCGGTTGTCCTCGGTGTATTTGTTCAGGTCGATCATGTATTTGCCTTTCCGGCGCACTTCCTTGAGCTGAAAGGAGGCTGCCACGGCAAAACTGGGAATAGGCACGCGCTCCGGGCGGTTTGCCGCCGAGTCGGGGTTTGCCGGCGGAAAGCTGTGCGGAATATTGTGCGAACGGTAGAAAGAATCCATTGCCGTACGGGCTTCGTTTCGGATGCGGCGCTCGTATTCCCGGTTTTCGCGGTGTTCGCGGGCTAAGCGTTCGTTTTCTTCGCGTGCTTCCCGGCGGGCGTTGGTGAGCATGTCGGTCGCGCGGTCGAGCATGCTGCGCTGGTTGTTCATGCCCATCAGCTGGCTGAGTTCGGGCACGCCCTGGCCGCCGACGCGGTCGAACATCAGGTTGACCAATTGGTTGTAGGCCGTTTCTTTCATTTTATTCAGGTCGGCGTCCTCGCCGATCTGGGTCACTTTGATCGCGCCGGTGTTCGACAGCTCGTCGAAACTTGCCTTGATCTCGGCTGCCAGCACCGGCGTTACGGCTGCCACTTCGATGCCTTTGTGCGAATAAATTTGTTCGAAATCGGCTTCAATTTTGACGCTTTTGGGCGAGAGGTAGCCCCTGGCGTCCATCTCAAAAGCAAAGCTCAGATCGGGCGTGGGCGTCTGGAAAGTGGCCCAAAGGATGTCGGAGCCCTGTTTGGTCAGCAGCACCGATAGGGCGGCTTTTTGCCCGTCCAGAATAGGCGCGGCGCCGATACCCACCACCTTCGTGGTCATTGCGCCGTCGGTGCCGATGATGGAGGAGATGAGCGCGACTTTACCGCTTTTATAGATCACCGGACCGATGATCTTGCCGTTGCTGTTGACCCGTTGCAGGGCGCGTTCGGCTTCTTTCAGCATGTCCGGCGGAACGCTCAGGCTCACAAGCACGTGCAGGACGCCGCCGGCTTCGTTGCTTTCGGTGATCGTGGCAGCCGAGCCGGCAGCCGGTTGCGTATTGCGCACGTAACGGATAAAGGAAAACATGGGTTTGCCGTCTTCATGCACGGCCACGGCGGCTTTATCGGGCAAATAAAAATAGTTGTTCGGGTTGCTGACCTCCGGGAAGACGGTCAGTTGACCGGCGCGAACGCCCCGGTCGAAGACGATTTGCTGGGCCAACAAGGCCGACGTAGTCAGGGTTGTTGCCAGCAGTAAAATGAATTGCAGATACGGTTTCATATTCATCTTGTGTTTGCGGTTTTAGTCTTCAATAAAAATTTTCAAAAGGTCTTTGAACTGGTCCAAAATCCGGCTCTCCTTACTCACTTCGCCCGCCGGGCCGGGTTCGAGCAGTACCTCGGCGGCTTTTTTGATTTTTTTGAGAAATTCGGGGTCTTTATCCCGCAGTTTTTCCGGAATGACGGCATACACGTAGTCGTCGTTGATCTTGGCGTCCCAGTCGAGGGCCAGTTTGCCCTCCGTTTTGTGGTTGAGCACCAGGCGGTAGGCGTAGCCGGTCTGGTCGCGGTCGGTGTAGATGCGTTGCGAAACCAGGGGCTGGTTTTTCGCCACGGTGAGGGGAACATTGGTTTCAATTTCCTGCCCGTATTTCATGTATCGCAGTTGCAGCGTGGCGCGGGTGATGCCGAGTGTTTTCATTTCTTCCAAATCGGCCTCGAATTCGACGGTGCGGGGTTTGATCGGACATTGCAGCGTGACGGCCTGCCAGTCTCCTTTTTGCCAGGAAGGGCTGTCCGGATAGTTTTTGCCGACGCGCAGGCTCCAATGGGTTTTATATTCGTACACGTCGGGGTTTTTATCCTCGCCGCGCGCGTATGTGAGCGAAGCCAGGCGGCCTCTTTCCCGCATTACTTCGGGACTGATGGTAACCGCATCGCTGAAATCGTTGGCCGGCGCGCTGCGTTTCTTGCGGACGTTGACGGTGACGTAGTTGATCTCGTCTTTAAAAATATCCATCGCTTCCAGGTCGACGATAAAGTTGATGTCGCGGTGCTGGAAAAAGGGATCGTTCAGGTTGACGGACATGACGCACTTGGGGTTACTTTTTACCTGGTCGTAGGTGCTGGCGAGGTTGGACACCATCTGGTAGCGCCGGCGCACGGGCAGCAGTATCTGGTCGAGCCGAACGGTTTTTTTGAGGCTCCG
>JADZFP010000565.1 GCA_020849825.1 Saprospiraceae bacterium | reverse complement strand
AGCGCGCAAAGGTGCTCCCATCGATATGCCGATAGCCGACTTCCTCTTCTTCTCCCTCTTCCGCACCGACAACCCCTACTCCTCCATCTCGCTGAGCATGGCCCGGGAGATGGCAAAGACACACCGGGTCTGGTACGTCAACCACCCCTACTCCTGGAAAGACGCCCTGAAAGGCTGGCTCGCCCGCGACCCCGCTTTGCGCCGCCGCCTGCCGAAAATCCTGTTCGGGCGGCGCTGTTATGAAGCGCTGGACAGCATTCCGCACAATTTTCTGGCCGCCACTCCGCCCCTCACCCTGCCCATCAACTGGCTGCCACCGGGCCCCGTCTACGATTTTTTTCAGCGCCTCAACAACCGCATTGTGCTCCGTTGCATCCGGCGTTTGTTGCGCGATCACGCGGTCGGCGACTTTGTGTTTATCAATTGTTACGATCCGTTCTTCGCCGGCTGGCTCCCGCCCGAATTCGGCGCCCGCTGCTCGATCTACCACTGCATCGACGACATCACGCAAAACGAATACACGGCCCGTCACGGCGCCCGGCTGGAAAATGAAGCCGTCGCCAAAGCCGGGCTCACACTCGTTACCTCCACCAACCTGTTGCGGCTCAAACAAGCCCACGCCCGCCGCATCCGCACCTATTTCAATGCCGCCGACAACCGTGTCTTCGAGCGTGTGATGCACGAATCGTTTCCCAAACCCGCCGAACTGGAAGGGCGCCCGGGCCCCGTGGTCGGTTTTATCGGCAACCTCGACGAACTGCGCATCGATTACCCTCTGCTGCGCGAAACCGCACTGGCGCACCCCGAAAAGACCTTCCTGCTCGTCGGGCCGGTCAATAGCCCCGAACCCGCCGCCATCGGCCTCGACCGCCTGCCGAACGTGATCTTTGCCGGCCCACGCGTATTGCACGAACTCCCGCCCCTGCTCCAGCACATGGACGTGGCGCTGATCCCCTTCCGCTGCAACACCCTCACACGCAGCATTTACCCGCTAAAAATCAACGAATACCTCGCCGCCGGCAAACCCGTGGTTTCTACCGCTTTTTCCGAAGATATTCGCAGCTTTGCTCCCGTTATCTACCTCGCCGAAACCGCCGCCGATTTCAGCCGGCTGATCGACACGGCTATCCGGGAAAATACCCCGGAACGCGTACAGCAACGCAACGCCGTGGCGCAGGAGAATACCTGGGAAGCGCGGATAAGAGAACTTGTGGGAATGATGAATGGTGAATAGAAAAATAATGAATTTTATAGTATATGAAAGAACCGAAAATTGAACTGAGCCATTACCAGCGCTTCATTGAAAACATGATGCACGCCGGTATTATTCTGACCCTTTTGGGGATATTTTTGAAAGTATTGATTTTTTGAAAAAGGGGTTGATGAGATTTATGAGGTTGATAAAAGGGTTATTTCTGCTCTTTTGAAACCCATTGACCGCGTATCGAACCTGAATGAGGGCGGGCCCTGCCTGCCGAGAGTAGAAACAACCCTTTTATCAACCTAATAAACCTTATCAACCTTATCAACCTTATCAACCATAACTATCAATGTCCAAATCACTCCACCAGGGCGACTCTTTTGCGGAAAATACGGGCTGGACTGCGCAGTTGCGCCGTTGGGTGGCGGGGCAGTTGTGGTTTCAGAAATTCAACAACCCCTTGGGTTTGGGGCTGTTGTTGCTGGCGACTTTGCCGGTGTCGTACCTGCTGGCGACGCTGGAGTTGAAGGTCGGCGTGGTATTGTTTCTGGTGCTGGTCGGCTTGCCGCTGGCGGCGTTCTGCCTGGTCAATATCACCTTTGCCATCGGCATGATGCTGATAGTGGCGCTGATGGTCGTGTTTGGAGCAAAATACACGTCGGCGCCCATCGGCACGGTGCTCGACCTGCTGATTCTGATCAGCGCGGTCGGGATTTTGTTGCGGCAGATCAAGGAGCGTGACTGGTCGTTTTTGCGTTTTCCGTTGAGTTACATGGTGTTGATATGGCTGTATTACAACGTATTGCAGGTGCTCAACCCATGGGCGGAATCGAAGATGGCCTGGTTGTTTACGGTGCGCAGCGTGGCCATTCAGCAGGTTGTATTTTTTATCGGCGCCTATGCCCTGCGCGGCAACAAACAGGGGATTATCCTGCTGCTGAAACTGATTATCGGCATGTGTTTCGCTTCGGCTTTGTACGGACTGAAACAACAATTCCTGGGGTTCAGTGCGGCGGAAATGGCCTGGGTCATGGCCGATCCGGAGCGTTTCCAGTTGTATTACCAGTGGGGTATGATGCGCATTCCGTCGTTTTGTTACGACCCCACTACTTTCGGTATTCTGATGGCCTGTTTTGCCGTGTTTTGCCTGGCGTTGCTGGCCGGTGGCACCCGGTTTGTTCATAAGATATTGCTGGGAATCATGCTGCTGTTTGCCGTGTGGGCAATGGCTTATACGGGTACCCGAACGGCTTTTGCCTTGCTGCCCATCGGCGCGATGTTCTATGCCGGACTGGTGCTCAATCGCAAAGTGCTGTTGATTACCGCTCTGATGGGCCTGGCCGGCGCGGCATTCGTGCTAAAATCGACGAGCAGCGGGGTGATTTATCGCATACAATCGGCTTTCAAGCCGGGACAGGACGATTCGATGAACCTGCGCCTCGAAAACCAGAAAAAGATACAACCATTTATCCAAAGCCACCCGATCGGCGGCGGCCTGGGCAGCTGCGGGGTCTGGGGCAAACGCTTCAATCCGGACAGCGAACTCTCCGATTTTCCGCACGATTCCAGCTTTGTGCGCATGGGCGTGGAACTGGGCTGGATCGGACTGATTTTGTATACTTTGCTGCATTATTTCGTCTTACGAACCGGCTTGTACTACTTCGTCCGCTGCCGCGATCCGCTGATCAAAGCCATCTACGCCGGCATCACGACCTGGTGCTTTATGCTGGCTGTGGCCTGTTACGTACAGGAAGCAATTCTGCAGCAGCCGATGAACGTGATTTACAATGTCTTTCTGGCTATACTGGTCACTTTGAAAAATTTCGATCCTGCATTTGCGAAAACTGACTCCTGATAGTTGTCAATAGATTTTCTATGAAAAACATCACCCTTTTTCTTCTTTTTCTAAGCGGCGCGCTGGCAGCCCAAACCACCAGTTACGAAACCATCGTGCAGCCGCTCGACACCAAGGCGCGCGATTTTTCGGAATACCTGGTCCAGCTGGCCTGGCAGAACAATCCGGCCAGCGCCATCGCATTTGAAGAAGTGGAAACTGCCCGCGACAAGGCGCGCAATACCCGCAAGGAATGGATGCGCGACGTACAGGCCAATTTCAACTTCAACGAAGCCAACCTGCGCGCCGTCGACACCTTCGGCAACGTCTTTTTTCCGCGCTACAACATCGGTATCACCCTCAATCTGTTCAACATTCTCAGTCAAAAAGACAAAAACCGCATCGGAAAACACGACGTCGAGATCGCCGAACAAAAAGTAAACGCCCAAATGCTCGCCACACGAGCCGAAACCCTGTCGCGCTATACCCAGTTCAAACTCGCCAAAGACATCCTCAAAACCCGCAGCCTCGTGGAGCAGGAAACCTACAACAACTTCATCCTGATACAGCAGCTCTATAAAACCGACGAAAAGACCTTCGAAGACTACAACTTCGCCTCCAGCGCCTATTATCAGGCTCAGGAAGCGCGCATCCGCGCGCAAGCCGATCTGCAACTGGCCAAACTCCGCCTCGAAGAGATCATCGGTCTGCGCTGGGAGCAGATTCAGCACCCGGGAAAGGAAGACTGAGGGACTATCATAAATTCCCGCATCCTCGAATCCTCAAATCCTCACTTCCCCGAATTCCCTACCTTTGCCGCGCGCTTGCGCATTTTGCGACGCGGGCGCCAACATCTGTTTGCCAACCACTTTTCGTTTGACGCAATGAAGAACCTCCCGCTGATCCTGAGCATCGTCGCCCTGTTGGGAATGGGCCACCTGTATTACCTCCACTTTGCCGGCGCCAAAACCGCTTCCGGCCCCGTGGCCATCGTTCCGCCCCCTTCGGCCAGCGGCGGCGCCAAAATCGCCTACGTCAACGGCGATACCCTCGACGCCAAATACGAATGGCTCAAAGAGCGCAAGGAAGCCATCAACCAGCGCATGGAAAACGCCCAGAAATCGATGGCCGCCAAACAGGAGGCCTTTCTGCGCGATATGAACAGCCTGCAGGAGCGCTTCGCCCAGGGCAACATGACCCAGGCCGACGCCGAAAAAGAACAGGCTGCCCTGCTCCAGCGCCGCGACAAGATCGCCGCCGAAGCCGAACGACTGGAAAAATCACTGGCCGAAGAACAGGACAAACTCTACAAAGACATCTACTCCGACCTCGAAGCCAAACTCAAAACCCTGTCGGACCAGATCGGCTACGACTACATCCTCAGCTATTCGCGCGGCGGGCAAATCCTGCTGGCCAACGACAGCCTCGACATTACCAACGAAGTGCTGCAACTGCTCAACGCCCGCGACGAAGAGAAAAAATAAGTCTGCTTGAACTACGCTGCCGTTTCCCTCCGGCTGGCCTCGCCGGCCGAGATTCCTGCCATCCGCGAGCTTGCCCACCGCATCTGGTGGGCGCACTACCCCGAGATCATCGGGGAAGAACAGGTGCGTTACATGCTCGAGCTGAACTACAGCGTCGGCGCGCTCGAACGGCAGATGGCCGAAGGGCAGCAATTCTGGCTCGTGGAAACGGTCGGCGCCGTGGCGGGTTTTATCGCCATCAGCAGCCAGGGGCCGGGGGGGTATTTTATCCACAAATTCTACCTCGACAACGAGCAGCGGGGCCGCGGACTGGGCGCTTCCGCCTTTCAGGCCCTGTTGCTCCAATTCCCGGATGCCCGGGAAATCCGCCTGACCGTCAACCGGCAGAATTTCAAAAGCATCAATTTTTATTTCAAAGTCGGGTTTATCATTGAAAAATGCCTCGATATCGACATCGGGTCGGGTTTTGTGATGAATGATTTTCAAATGCTTTGGCGCCGCCCTGCCTGAACTTTTTTACCCCGTAGCGGCGTTGTGCGCAACATGATTGCCCGGTAGCGAAAGGCGATCAAGAACGCCTCATCACTTATCACTGCTTACCCTATGCACACCCGCGCGTACCTCTCGCTTGCCGCCATTTGTCTGATTTGGGGCACTACCTACACTGCCATCAAGTTTGCCATTCGCGATTTCCCGCCCTACCTGCTGGTGTTTATGCGACAAACGGCGGCCGGACTGATCCTGCTGGGCGTGGCGCTGGCGCTGGGCAAATTTTATTTACCCGACCGCAAATACCTGGTTCGCCAGTGTTTCACAGGGCTGTGCACCATCACCGGCGGCAACGGATTCATTACCTGGGGTATGCAGCACGTTCCTTCGGGGCTTGCCTCCATCATCGGGTCGCTGACGCCCATCGTGGTGCTGCTTATCAACCTGTTCTGGGGCCAGGCCGAGCGCCCCAACCGGCGGATGTTGTCGGGTATTCTGCTGGGTTTTATCGGGGTCGTGGTCATTTTCAGCGACGGGTGGCAAAACTTTTTTCAGCCCGATTATGTACTGGGCGTACTGGGTTGTTTCGGCTCCTGCCTCACCTGGTCGCTGGGCACCGTGATGGCCAAACGCTGGAATGCGCCGGGGGTGTCGCCTGTTCTGAATGCCGGTCTGCAAATCACCGCCGGTGGGTTGGGCGGCGGATTATTGAGTTTATTATTCGACCGTTCGCATGTCATTCACCACACTTTTGAGGGTTGGGCGGCGCTTTTGTACCTGGTCGTATTCGGTTCGGCATTGGCTTTTACGCTGTACATGTATGCCTTGAAGCATTTGAGCGCCATGGTGTCGTCGTTGTACACCTACATCAATCCCATCGTCGCCATTGTATTCGGCTGGTTGTGGCTGAATGAGCACCTCACTGCCTGGGAATTGGCCGGTATGGGCGTCACGCTGGCGGGTGTTTGGCTGGTCAATCAGGGCGCCCGCCTGCAAACGCAGGCTGCGTTGAAAGGCCCTGTCCGCTGACCTTACCCTTCATCCTTCTGAATCAGTTTGATTTTAAAAGAGGTGAGAATGTTCTGCCGACGTTCAAGTACCGTAATCTCGTAGGGCTGAACGGTAAACGGCCCGTCGTTGGAGGGTATCCGGCCGAAGCGATTGAGCACCAGGCCGTTGAGCGTATTGTACTGCCGGCTTTCGGGGAAAGGTACGGGCAGGAAATTGTTGACGTCGTGCAGCGGCGCGATGCCGTTGACGACAAAAGTATCCTCGCCCTCCTGTTTGATGACCGGCAGCGGTTCGTCGTCGTATTCGTCCTGAATTTCGCCGACCAGCTCTTCCAGAATATCCTCCATGGCGATCAGGCCCTCGGTGCCGCCGTATTCGTCGATCACGATGCCGATGTGGGCTTTTTTCAACTGAAATTCTTTCAGGGTGCGGTTGAGGCGGGTGGTGGCGTATACGTACTGGATGGGCCGCATCAGGCTGCGGAGCGTCCATTCTTCGCCTTGTGCATTGGCCCGGAAAATATCTTTGGCATACACCACACCGAGCACTGTATCGATGTCTTCTTCGAACACCGGGATGCGGGAATATCCGTTTTCAATGACGGCTTTGAGGATTTCCTCGCGGGGCGTATCGGCTTCGAGGGCAAAAATACTGACCCGGGGCACCATGACCTGCTGGGCGGTGATTTCTGAAAAATCGAAGGCTTTCTGGATGATCTGGAAGTTGTCTTCCTTGATGGCTCCGCTTTTTTGGCTTTCGCGCATCAGGAGGCGGAGTTCTTCGGCGCTGTGGGCTTCGTGCTCATCGGCGGGTTCGAGGCCGACCAAGCGGAGAATTACGTTCGAAAAGCCGTTGAGCAGCCAGATAAAGGGCCGGAACAGAAAAAAGAAGGCTTTCATCGGCACCGAAACGGCCAGGGTGGTTTCTTCGGGTTTGCGGATGGCCAGCGATTTGGGCGCCAACTCGCCGAACACAATGTGCAAAACAGTAATCAGGGCAAAAGATATCGGCAGGGCGATCTGGTGGGCCAGTTCTTCCGACAACTCGATGCCCATGGCATGCATCATCGCCAATAAAATTTTGGAGACGACCGGTTCGCCGATCCAGCCCAGGCCCAGGCTCGCCAGGGTGATCCCCAGCTGGGTGGCGCTGAGGTAGGCGTCGAGGCGATTGAGAATGCCCTGGGCGATTCCCGCCATACGGTTGCCTTTTTGAGCGCGCAGCTCGATCTGCGAATAGCGCACTTTGACAATGGCAAATTCGGCGGCTACGAAAAAACCATTGAGGGCTACGAGAAATAAAGTGAGGAATATGTCGAAAAGCATAGTCGGTCGGTTCTGTAAAATTCGGAGGGACAAAAAACGGAACTTTTGCGCAGCCGGGGGGAAGAATGCCCTTTTTTTGCGAACTTCTACTTTCTTGCCGCGCTTTTCCCGCTTTAAAAACCGAAGTTTCGGAAGTTTACCGGCGGAAAACCGCCTTTACCCGGTGCTTTTATACAACACAACCACACTCGATCGACATGCTTTCACCCGCCGACATTCGCGCCCGCCGCTGGCTGATTCTGGGTTTGACCCTTGCTTTCCTGACATCATTCTTGAGTTTTGAACGCTGGCGCGGCGAACTCGATGGCGGCGATTCGCTGGGCTACTACCTCCATTTGCCGGCTACGCTGCTCTACGGCGACAACGGCAATTACGAAAAAACGCTCACTGCCGCGCACAAACAGATCAAATACGTACCCGATCCGAAGGAGCAAATCAGCAATACCGAGCCGGCTCCGCTGGGCCGCCACGTCCGCTGGCCGGTGGGTGTAGCGGTTATGACTGCGCCGTTTTTTGGCATGGCGCATCTGTACTGCCTGGTCAGCGGCGCATACCCTGCCGACGGTTTTTCGCTGCCGTATCGCTTTTTCGCCGGTTTGGCGCCGATGTTTTACGTTTTATGGGGTTTTTGGGCCTTGTTCGGCGTTCTGAGGCGGTATTACTCCCTCGAAATCACCATCGTGACCCTGCTTACCCTGGCACTGGGCACCAACCTGTTCTACTTCGCGGCATTTCATAATTATATGGCCCACGCCTTCCTGT
>JADZFP010000564.1 GCA_020849825.1 Saprospiraceae bacterium | reverse complement strand
TACGATCAGGTCATGTGGATGGACGCAACGGAAAAAAAATATGTACAGGAAGTAGGCACCATGAACCTCTTTTTCGTGATCGATGGCAAAGTGGTGACGCCTGCTACCACCGGCACCATTCTCCGCGGCGTAACGCGCGACGCCTTTGTCGCCTTGCTGAAAGACTGGGGTTACGTTGTAGAAGACCGCCTGCTCAGCATTGCCGAGATTGCCGACGCCTACTGGCGCGGCGCCTTGCAGGAGTGTTTTGGCGCAGGTACGGCCGCCGTCGTCAGCCACGTGAGCGATATCACCTGGCGCGACCGCAAACTGGAATTGCCTCCTGTGGATGCGCAGCACCGCCCGATCGGTACGCGCCTGAAAACTTACATCAACCGCCTTCGTATGGGTCTTGAAGAAGACAAACATGGTTGGCTGCATTCCTGCGACAATTCCGGCGTTTGGGAACTTGTACAGGGTGGCGAAGAGGTAGGCATTCCGGCCTGATCCGAGCCATCAACGGGATAAAAACAAAAGCCCGGCCACACGTTTGAGGTGGCCGGGCTTTTTTGTTGCGCGGTTCAGAATGCCGGCGCCACGGGTTTGTTGGCGAGTATGATTTCGATTTTTTCCATCACCTCGGGCGTCAGTCTGGGTATGAGGTCGAGCGCGCCCAGCGTTTCTTCCAGTTGGGCTGTTTTAGAGGCGCCCAGAATGACCGTGCTGACATTCGGGTTGTGCGCGCACCAGGCAATGGCCAGTTTGGCCAGTGTAGTACCCAGATCTTTGGCCAGCGTATCGAGTGCCCGCACCTTTTCGATGTGATCGGGCGTGAGGTTTCTTTCTTTGAGCCATTCCATCCCTTCGATGCTGAGACGGGTGTTTGCAGGAAACTGGCTCAGGTATTTATCCGTGAGAATACCCGAAAAAAGCGGCGACCAAATGGTGGTACCAAGCCCCACGGTTTTGTAGATCTGGGAAAACTCGACTTCCACCTTGTCGCGTACGAACATGTTATACTGGGGCTGCTCCATGACGGGGACGATCAGGCGGTTGTCGCGGGCTACCATGTGAGCCGCCATAATTTCCTGGGCGCTCCATTCCGAAGTACCCCAGTACAGTATTTTTCCCTGAGCGATGAGATGATTCATCGCCCAGACAGTCTCTTCCATGGGCGTGTTTTTGTCGGGCCGGTGGCAGAAGTACAGGTCAATGTAATCCACCTGCAGTCGCTTCAAACTAGCGTGACACGCTTCGAAAATGTGTTTGCGGCTCAGACCTGTCTGGTTGGGTAGTTTTCCGCCATCGCCCCAGAAGACTTTGGACGAAACCAGCCAACTACTGCGCTGCCAGTTCATTTTTTTCAAAATATTACCCATGACGACCTCGCTTTGCCCCCGGGCATAAATTTCGGCGTTATCAAAAAAATTGATGCCGTTTTCGTAAGCCAGGATCATGAGTTTTTCGGCGACGTCGTCGCTGATTTGTTTGCCAAACGTGAGCCAGGAGCCGAGTGACAAAGCGCTTACCTGTAGGCCGGACTTGCCGAGTTTGCGATATTCCATATTATTTGAAGATATTGAAGGAATTGATGTGAAGTTTGAATGATTTAAAGTCCAATTTTGCCACAAAAAAATGATCGCCGACACGCCTGCTCCACCTTATTACGCCGTCATCTTTACTTCCATTCGCACCGAAGTGGATAAAGGTTATGAAGAAATGGCAAACAGAATGGTCGAATTGGCGGCCCTGCAACCCGGTTTTTTAGGCATTGAATCGGCAAGAGACAGCCTGGGCATTTCCGTTTCTTATTGGGACAGCCTGGAAAACATCCGGCAATGGAAATTGGTTGCCGAACATCGGTTGGCCCAGGAACTCGGCAGGGCCGATTGGTACAGCGCCTATAAAACCCGCATATGCGTGGTAGAAAGAGACTATGGGTTTGAGCGGTAGGCTGTTAAAACAGCCCGATCCCGTATTTAAACAGCCAGACAAACGCCAAAACGCCCGTGGCAATCACGACGCCACGCATGCTGAGATCCCACCGGCGGCGGCGGAAGATGTTCAGGGGAATCATGTTGAGCGCAATCGCCACAATGGCCAACGTGCGCTCCCGGAAATTCGGTGAAAAACCCGCTCCGCTGGCAGCGCCTTTTACTTCAAGCAGCGAAAACACCTGATAAAGCAGAACAAAACTAAATACGGGCAACAGGATGCCAAATGCCAGGCCGGCCCAGATTTCATTACGGTTGAGCATGTTTTTTTAGTGATGAGTGATGAGTGATGAATAGTTGTGGCGGAACGTAAACAGACCGCCCATACAACCCCGCAACCTATAAACCCTATAAACCCCTTCTATCAACCTTCATCAACTTTAACATTCAGGGTTTCCAGTGGTTTCAGGCCCGTCAGCGCTTTGTAATTGGTCAGGTCGTGCATCGAGGGCACTACGGAAATGTAGCTTTCGTCGAGGGCCAGTACGTCGGAATCGGGTGCTGTATCGTCGTTGATAAACTTACCGCTCAGCCAGTAGTAAGGTTGCCCGTTGGGGTCGCGGCCCTCTACAAACTCTTCCACCCAGCGCGCTTCTGCCTGCCGGCATATCCGTACACCCTTGATCGGCGAAGTCGGGATATTGACGTTCAGGAGGTTACCATGTGGAAACGGCTGAGCGAGCGCAAACTGCATAATTTCCCGCACCCAGGGCTGGGCAGGGGAGAAGTCGGCGTCAAAACTGAAATCGAGCAGAGAAAAACCGATGCTTTTGATGCCTTCCAGCGAGGCCTCCATGGCAGCCGACAGCGTGCCGGAATAAATGATATTGATGGAAGCGTTGCTGCCGTGGTTGATCCCTGAAACACAGAGGCCGATTTTTCGTTCTTTTAATACAACGTGTTTGGCAAGTTTAACGCAATCTACTGGCGTTCCGGAACACTCCCAGGCTTCGATGCCCGGAAACGGTTTGACTTTTTTCAAACGAAGGGGATCATGTATGGTGATTGCGTGCCCTTTGCCACTTTGTGGAGAATCCGGTGCGACTACAACGACCTCTCCAAGTTGAGTGGCGACTTCGACCAAAGCCCGGATACCAGGCGCTACGATGCCGTCGTCGTTGGTGACTAGAATTAATGGTTTGCTCATGGCGCAAAATTAAACGGATGCCAAAGGAATACGGATTATTAATTTTTTACCCTAACATTGCACATAAATTGTTGGGCTTCAACAACAATCAAAAAATATAGCCAACCCTTTGTTCTAAAGACCCATCCTGCTCACCAAACCTTTTATCATGAAACGACTCCTTCTTGTTTGTGCGGTACTGTTTTCTCTGGCTCCCGCCTTCGCTCAACAAGGCCCTTTTTACCTTATGTTTAACCTGGCTTGTATGGATCAGTTGGAGTATCGCTCGGCATACTCCGGCGCCAGCACGATCAGTTTTCTTTTCCGCCCAAACGCTAACGAGTATTATGTTCTGACGGGCGGCAGCAGCGGCATCACCTCGGGCACGCTTCCGCGCAATACCAAAGACTGCCGCGACGTCGTGCTTGACGACCCACTGGTCGAATCGGTCAACAACCTGACCAAACAAATGTACGTGGTGCAACAAACCCAGTCGGGTTATGTCCTGACGCCCATTATCGGCATCACACATATTACCCGCAGCGGCACCTATTACATTTTCAGGGCCAATACCTACGCCTTTGCACTGGACACCACCCGACTCATGTACGGCGCCAATCTGGCCAGTATAGGTTCGCCTTCGGCTGTCTATTTCACCGGCTTGAAAGATATCTACAACTGCCGTTTCCAATATTCGTTCCGCCGGGAACCTACCCGCCCGAACATGGAAAAATCGGATTTCGACTTTATTCCCGGCGTAGGGATTGTGGCCGACAAACCCGGCATGACCGCCACCGAAGCTGAGACCAATCAGAGTAAACTCTGGGCGGTCAACGGCCGCCCGCTCGACGATTACCTGGCAGCGCTTTGCGGCCGCCAACCGGGCACTACTACCACCGGCGCGCCACCGCAATACTCCGGCTACCCTTATGGCACAACACCCGACAAGGAAGAAGCATCTATTACTTACGGCACGCCAAGCGCCCCGCAATCTCAGCCCTTGGCGCCTTCCATCAATCCACAAACCGGACTGGCCAACTGCCCCGAACCCTTCGGAAAAGGCTACCATATCGTACAGCCGGGTGAAAGCCTGCTCGCCATTTCCCGTACGTACAAAGTCTCCATGCAAGACCTTGTGAACTGGAACAAAATCAAGAACCCCGATAAAATCGAGGTTTGCCAGAAAATCTGGCTGCAAAAGCCCCCGGCCAATGCGACATCTACGCCTAAAGGCAATGGCGCCATTTCGCGCCCGCAACCGCAATCCGGCCGTACTGTAGTCGACCAGTCTGTTTACTGGAACCAAACACAGGGCAGTATCGCCCCAACTCCTACAACGCCAGCAGGGACGCCAGGCCAGGCCGATTATTGGGGACAAATTTCCGGTAGCTCGCGCCCGGTTCTTATTCACGTCGTACAACGCGGTGAAACCCTGAGCGGACTGGCCAAACATTACGGCTATACCGATGAACGCTTCCGCCGAATGAACGGCTTCCCGGCAGCAGGCGATTATCGCTTGCAGGAAGGACAGCAAGTGATCGTGTCAGATTGCGAATACGACATCAATAGCCCTTCGCCGACGACCATTATTTCCACGCCTCCGGGCAGCGTAATGACCCCGCCTCAGATTCTGCCACCAAACACCGATCAGAAAAAAGCCAAAATGGCGGGCGGAGCCCCCTCGACGGTAGTGCCTCTGACTTCCTCTTCCGGTGCGCCCTGGTCCAATTCCGCTCCGGCGCCCGTTATGTCGTCAACCGGCGGCAACCCGACTCCGACGCCGGTCAGTTCGGTGCCCAACAATCAGTTTCTCGAAAATTCGGTCATCGATACCGGTAAAGAAGGCGGTTATACGCCGCCGGGCGCCCGTACAACACCCGCTCCAGTCAACCGCAACACACCGGGCCTGACGCCGGCGCCTTCCACTACACCTGTCGGCGCCAATGCGCCTTTGCAGGAATACGTTGTCAAACAGGGCGACACTATTCGCTCTATCGCCATCAAATACAAAGTCAACGAATCCGAACTCGCCGTTACCAACGGACTTGATCCGAACGAAACTTTGGTGCCAGGCAAACGCCTCCTGATTCCGCGCAGTTGATTTTTTACCTGTAAAAAAAGGCGGTTTCACATGGCCGGCGAGTAAGAAGCCGGAGTTGTGAAACCGCCTCTTTTTTTGGGCTAAAAACCCAGATTCAGGGTCAGCATCCAGTGTGTACCGGCCTGCGGGAAAAAGCCGGTTTGGTTATATGTACTCCCATTTTCCAGCCGGGTATACGGATCAAATGGCCGATTGTCGAACCCGGACGTGTAGCGATAGGTCCAGCCGTTGGAACTGTACCGGGCATCGAACAAGTTAAATACGCCCAAAACGAGCCCCAATTGATTGCCGTTTCGGCAAATCACATCGTAATTCAAGCGGAAATCGCTAAAAAAATAAGCAGGTAAAGTGGTGTTGGGACTCCCGGTATTATCCAAAAACTGCTGCCCGATGTATTTGCCAATCAATGCCAGCCGCAGCGAGTGGTCGTTTTTTTCAGGCAACAAATACCAGGCTACTTCGGCGCGCCCCATCCATTCCGGTGAAAAAGCCAGCTGTGCATCGAGGTATTCGAAGACATCCTGGCCGCCAGTGTCCCAATTGTCTCTGTATTCCACGTATTTTCTAATCCTGTTGCGGCTCGCTGTTGCATTTGCGCCGCACTCCCATCGGCTATCAGGGCGCCAGGTCAATTCTGCTTCCACTCCCGCTCGGTAACTGTCGGGCACATTCGTGCGGATGTAAGCGCCCACGTCGTTCAGGCGCCCGTCGAGCACCAACTGGTCGCGATATTGCATCCAAAAGGCGTTGATCGTCATCGTCCAGTTGGCTTTACTGTTCGTCTTTAGTCCCAATTCCCAGTCGAGCAGGCGCTCGGGCCTGGGCCGGCTTTGTGGGGTAGACTGCGTGAAGTCGTCGCGGTTGGGCTCGCGGTGTGCCACACCGAAGAAACCGTAAGCCGACCATTTTTGGGCAAATTTCCAGTTGAAACCCGCTTTGGGATTAAAGAAGACGAAATTGACCTGTTGATCGGTGGGCTCAAGCACGGCGTTGAAGCCCCTGAATTGGTAGTTTATCGCGCGAACCTGAAGATCCAGGAATCCACGCCAGCCATTGCTGAAGCCAATTTCCGTTTTCAGATAAGAATTCGCATCTGTTTTTGATGCATCGTTTTCGTAGTATCGGTGGCCTTTGGGCGCAGTGGCCAATTGCGCCCAAATCACTTCGCCAAAATGTACGCCGTCGTATCGGCTGATCGCACCGCCCCACAACAGGGCAGGCGGCCCCGACAAACCGGGCGGATTCACCTGTGGCGCCCATCGCAACGCGAATGTCGCACCATAAAAATGATTATCGAGCCAACGCCTGCGCACCAGATCACTGATTACCAGTGAAGTATCAGCAATGTTTGATGCGGGCATGTTATACTCAGTCAATATTTGCCCGGCTCGATATTGCTCAAAAAAACCCAAACCCCTCGTGTAGTGTCCGTTGATTTGCAAACCGAGGCCGTAAAGCATTTGCCGTTTGTAATGCAACAAATAATGCCGCTGGGTGTAATCGTCCACTTCATTGGGGTAGGGTAGGCCTGGTTGTTCAATTCCGGCTGTGTTGAAAGTTCGCTTTTCAGGATCATCGATGTATTGTGCCGGCACACCATTCCAGGCCTGATACGTGATCTCGTGCCCGGAGAGCACGTGAGCCTGTATGGATTGCCGCTCGTCGAGATAGGTACCAGTGAGATGTACCGCGTTGAGATCGACGCTGGCCCTGTCGATAAAGCCGTCCGAACGCAGGGTCGACAAGCGCCCGGAAAATGCCCAGCGGTTTTTCAACAGGCCCGTCGTCGCCCTGATCGCGTATTTTCGGGTATCAAAAGCGCCAATGCTGGCATTTAACAAGGCCAAAGGTTCCGCCTCGACTTTTGAGAGGTCGATGTTGACGGTCGCACCAAAGGAACCCGCGCCGTTTGTGCTTGCGCCTACACCTCGTTGCACCTGAATTTCACTGGCAGAAGAAGCCAGGTCGGGCATGTTGACCCAAAACACGCCCTGGCTTTCCGCATCATTGAGCGGCACGCCATTGAGCGTAACGTTTACCCGGGTGGGGTCACTGCCCCGTATCCGAAGGCCGGTGTAGCCGATTCCGGCGCCAGCATCGGAGCTTTCAACCAGCGAGGGCGTCGCACTCAACAAAAAAGGAATATCCTGGCTTTGAAGGGTTTGGGCGATTTTTTCGGCGGAAAAATTGGTGTGTGGAACCGGTGTTTGGGCGCTGGCTCGGGTCGCCTGAATCACCAC
>JADZFP010000563.1 GCA_020849825.1 Saprospiraceae bacterium | reverse complement strand
CGAGCAGGGTATTTTGCAAAAAATTGGAATCCAGCCCGAATTCATCAAAAAAGGCATAGCTCTGCGTCAGCAGCAACCGGAACGGTTTCCCGGGCTCGAGATAACATTCCACCACGGGTTGGCGCTCATACGCCGGCAGTTCAATCTCTACGTCGCGCGTGAGGTTGCAGGATGCGACGCCAAAGAACAGCACCGGCACGATATAAGACAGGATATTGATTTTCATTGTTGTATCAATTTTCGCTCACCTGAGTCAGCGCGGTTAGTTAAAATTTGAAATTCCAGGTCACGCTGGGCAAAACGGGGAACAGCGACACTTGTTTGGCTTGAATGCGGGTAGGGATTTCCGGTCCGCCGTCGCCAAATGCGGGTTCGAGATTGGGATCGATGTAAAGAAAATACGGGTTGCGGCGGTCAGTGGCGTTGTACACACTGATAGTGAGGTCGCTTTCGCCCCATTTGGGGAAAAACTTGCAAACGGCGCCCACATCGAGTCGCATGTACGGCGGCACCCGAAACGTGTTGCGCGGTCCGTAAATCGGCACGACCGTCTGGAAACTGGCGCCGGGCACGTCTTGCAGCGTGTAGCGGCCGGAAGGCAACCAACTCACGTAACCCGAAGTGTAACTCCAGGTGGAGGTGAGTTGCCAGCGGCGGTTCAGTTTGTAAATCCCGACGATGTTGAGGTTGTGGCGGGTATCGAAACGGGGCGGGAAATAGGCGCCTTCGTTGATGTCGGGAAAATCGCCGCGCCGCACCCAGGCCAGGGTATACCCGATCCAGCCGGTGAGCCGCCCTTCTTTTTTCTCGATTTCCAGTTCGAGCGGGCTGTAAGCATAGCCCCGGCCGATCGCCAGCTGGTTTTCCAGTTCGGAATCATTGCCGAACAACTCGGCACCGTCTTTGAAATCGACCTGGTTTTGCAGCCATTTATACCAGGCCTCCCAGGTAATCAGAATTTGGTCGTTGACCAGATAAGTGGTGCCGATGGCCACCTGATCGCTGATTTCCGGCTTCACGCCCTCTGTACTGGGGTACCAGATGTCGGTCGGCAACGACAGGCCGCTCGACGCCAGCAGGTGCACGTATTGGTACATGCGCGTGTACGAGCCTTTGAACGACCAGCGATCGCTGATGGCGTAATTGGCCGCCATACGCGGCTCAAATCCCCAGTAGAACGCCGGATCGTTTTGCCAGGCCGACAAACGGGCGCCGTAGTTGAGTTTCAGGTTTTTGTTCACCGCCCATTCGTCGGCCACGTACAGGCCGTATTCCATGCCGGAATAGTTCTGCCCGGACTCAAAGTTGATCTGGCCGTCGTCGCTGCCGGCTTTCAGGCGGGCCACATCGAAGCCGTGCCAGGTGGCATTGGCGCCGAAACGGATCGTGTGCTCATTGGAGGGCTGGTAGTAAAAGTCGATCTTGGTGTTCGCGTCTTTTACGTTGGAACCCAGGCTGAAAGAGAAACCGGTCAGGATGTTCCGGATGCGGTAGCGATAGTCGGAGAAGGTAAACGTGGTGTTGGAAAACAGTTTGGGGCCAAAAACGTGGTTCCATCGGGCGGTACCCGTGGCGTTGCCCCAGTCGAAAAGAAAGTTAAAATTCTCGTCGTCGAAAGTGAACACGTCGCGACCGAAATAGCCGCTCAAAAACAGGCGGTCTTTTTCCGACAAGGTGAAATTGACTTTTGTGTTGAGGTCGTAGAAATAATAGTCCGGAATCTTGTTGAACTCGGGGTCGTCTGCATTGGCTCTGTTGACGCCTCGTGTGATCAGGTCGGCATACGTGCGACGGCCGCTGACGATAAACGATGATTTGTCTTTCTGAATCGGACCTTCCAGCGTCAAACGGCTGGCGATCAGTCCCAAACCGCCCGAACCGCTGAATTTCTGATTGTTGCCCTCTTTCATGCGCACATCGATGACCGACGACAATCGGCCGCCGTACTGCGCCGGAAAGCCGCCTTTATACACTTTGAGGTCTTTGACGGCGTCGGAATTGAAGGTGCTGAAAAAACCGAACAGGTGATTGGCGTTGTACACCACCGCCTCGTCGAGTACGATCAGGTTTTGGTCGCTGTTGCCGCCGCGTACAAACAGGCCGGTGGTGCCCTCCGCGCCCGGGGTGATACCCGGCTTCAGTTGCAGAATTTTGATCACGTCCACCTCGCCGAGCAGGGCCGGCAACGCCTTGGCTTCGCGGGTGCTGATGGTCGAGACCGACATTTCCGTGCTTCTTACTTTTTCTTCCAGCGGATTGGCTTTGATCACCACCTCGTTGAGGATGGCGCCCGCGGGGCTGAGCGATACGTCCAGTTTGATGCTGCCCGCCGCGGGTTTGATGCGCCGGAACTCGGTCTGGTAGCCGATGTAACTGAATTTCAGGGTGATGGAATCTTTCCCGGCCGGCAGGCTGATCGAGTAAAAACCATACTCGTTGCTCACGTTGCCCTTGCCCAGCCCGACGGCTTCCACCGTGGCGCCGATCAGGGTTTCGCCGTTGAGGGCATCTTTCAGCGCCCCGCTGATCGTCACGTTCGTCTGGGCAGGCGCGACAAAAGCAAATAGCAGTAGTGCGAAGGGAAGAAAGGTTTTTTTCATAAAAATAGATGGCAGGATTGCCCGCACAGGGCGTTGGAAAGAAAGGCTGATTAACAGGTGCAAAAAAACTTTGTTCGGTAAACCTGGCATTTTAAAGCGCAGTGGAAAACAAGATTCGACGAAGCGGGCCAGACTGTCGATTTTGCAGACGATTTTACAGACACCAATGTTTCACAAGCTGTGTGTTTATTTGGCAGGGTTGGCTGTAAAGCATGAAAAACCAAATATTGTCCTTTAATCCTACATTAATGCCTCCCGGCCGGCCATTCAAATGCCTTATCTTTCGGCCTTTATCTTCCTTGAATTATGGACTACTGGAAATACACCCTCCTGACCGATACCGACACGGCCGAACTCTTGCTGGCCTGGCTGTCCGACTCCGCATTCGATACTTTTGAAGAAGTCTCCGAAGGTTTGGCCGCTTATTTGCCGGCCAAAGAAGACCAGACTGCCGCCGAACAGGCACTCGCCGACCTGCAGCAACAGTTCGATTTTCGCTGGGAAAAACAACTCATTCCGGCCCAAAACTGGAATGCTCTCTGGGAGTCCAATTTTGATCCGGTCATCGTCGGCGATTTTTGTGCCGTACGCGCCGATTTTCACCCGCCGCAAACGGGCGTCCGGCACGAACTGGTCATCAATCCCAAGATGGCATTCGGCACCGGCCACCACGAAACGACCTGGATGTGCCTCGCCGCCCTCGAACACTTGCCGGTGGCCGGCGCGCACTTGCTCGACTACGGTTGCGGCACGGGCATCCTCGCCATTCTGGCCGCCCGCCTCGGCGCCAGCGACATCGAAGCCATCGACATCGAAGAGGAATCCTGGCGCAATACGCTGGAAAACAGCGCCCTGAACGGCGTGGCCGACCAGGTAGTTGCGCGTTGCGGCACCCTCGACGACGTGCAGGGCGCCAACTTCGATGGCATCCTGGCCAATATCAATCGCCACATCATCCTCGATTCGCTGCCCCGTCTCGCCACGCTGTTGCGCCCCGGCGGCTGGTTGCTGGTATCCGGTATTCTTCGCGACGATGAAGACATCGTAACCGGGGCTGCACGCTCGGCCGGTTTTGTGCACCGTACAACCCGCCAGCGCGGCAATTGGCTTTGTATCGAATTTACACGTTAAATATCCGGCCCTTTGCGCCATTTTTTGGGAAATTCCGCGTTGTTAAACCCGTTTTTCAGCCAAAACTTTATCCTGCTCCTATGATCGCTCGTTACGCTGCCTTCGTATCCTTTTGCCTCCTGATCTGCTGCTCCTTTCAAACCGGACAGGCGCAGACCACCGCTTTTTTCCCGGATAAACCGGACGAATTCGTGCCGAAACTGGGCGAATTTATGACCGCATCCAAGCGCCCCGACATGGAGGAGGCTTTTCAGGTGTTCAAAAAAAATTACAAAAGCGGCCGGTTCAGTCCGGCCGACATGGCTCGGGTGATCAAAGTTTCCAATATGCTGGCCGAGCAAAAACTCACGGCCTTTCCGTATTACAAAAACTACATCAACGCCGTTTCGGCCGTGCGCAACGACCCCGATACGGCGCTTTTTAACCGCTGGTTCGGGTTTACCGAACAAACTCTGGGCGGGCTCGGCGCAGGAAAGGCCAAACCGATCGGGCAATACCTGCAGTTTTCCGTCGACTTCCTCGAAACCCGCTCGCTGCGCCTCGGCGAGGCCGGCGCCGTCAACTGGAAAATCAAAGGCGGGCAATTTGCCTTTGCCTACGAAGACGAAAAACCGCTGCTGCGCTGCTCCGGCGTCAACCTGATCGGGGTGCGTGGCGTCGACTCGGTGGAGGTCATCGCCACTTCGGGGGTTTATATGCCCTTCGACAATATCTGGCGGGGCGAGGGCGGCCGGGTGACCTGGCAGGAAGCCGGACTGGATTCAACGGTGTATGCCGTCATGAGCCGGTACAAAATTGAGACCACCAAGCCGTTGTTTTCCTGCGATACAGTGCACCTGTATTATCCGCTTTATTTCCCGCAAGGACCGATTAAGGGCAAGTTTGAAAATAATGTGGTGGTGCAGTCAAAAGGACAGGCCGTACAGTATCCGCGGTTCGAATCATTTGACAAAACATTGAAAATTAATAAAATAGGGGAGGGCGTCGAATACTTTGGCGGCTTCAAACTTTGGGGAAGTTCGGTGTACGGATACGGTGTTCCCGCCGAACCGGCGCGCCTGACGGTGTTTAACAAAAAACGGCAACGCATCTTCTACGGCACTTCCCAACTCTTCATCATCAAGCGGGAAGACCGCATCGTATCAGAGGGGGTCGACGCCAAATTGTACATGGATGAAGACAGCTTGTTCCACCCGGCGGCATTTTTCCGCCTGGACATCAAAAACCAGGTGATCGACCTGTCGCGCGGAGAAAAAGGTTCGGAGCGCAACCCCTTCTTCTCCTCGTTTTACAATATGAATCTCGACGTGGAGAAAATCTCCTGGTATGTCAACCAGGACTCGCTCGAAATCGGTTCCCGACCCGGTATGACCAAAGGGGTGGCGCAAACCGTGCGTTTTGAAAGCAGCAATCGATACGATCCCAGCGAATACGTCCGCCTGCAAAATATCAGCGACCGCAACCCGGTGGCAACCCTGTACACGCTTTGGCTGGAAAAAACCAAGACCGATATGACCAAGGAGATGATCGTGTCGGACAACGAATTCGCCCGGGCACTCAATCCCAAATTCGATTATTCCAGTATCCAGACCCTGCTGGCCGAAATGGTGGCCAAGGGTTTTATCAATTATTATTTCGACCGGCACGAGATCGAATTGCGCGACAAGCTGGTCCACTACGCCCTCGCCAGCCAGGGTAAAAAAGACTATGATTCCATCAATATCGAGTCGACGAGCACCGGGTCCAATGCCGAGTTAAACTTGAAAACCAAGGAAACCCGGATTTTTGAAGTCGATAAACTCGAACTCAGCGGTCGGCAGAAAGTAGCGGTCAAGCCCAATGAAAAAGAACTCACCCTGCTCGAAAACCGCGATATGCGTTTCGGTGGGCGCCTTTTTGCCGGCTTCGCCTTGTTTGAGGGCAAAGACATGCACTTTACCTACGACAAGTTTCAGGTCGAATTCGACTCGGTGCGCCACCTCGATTTTTACCTGCCAACCGGTGAAAAAGACCCCAAAACCGGCGCCCCCCAGGCCACGGCCATGAACTCCACCGTCGAACTGGTAACGGGTATCCTGCTCGTCGATGCGCCCAACAACAAGTCGGGTAAAGTCGATCTCGAAATTTTCCCCTCCCTGCAGTCCAAAAAGCCTTCGTTTGTCTTCTACGACCATCCCTCGATCAAAGCAGGGCAGTACAAACGGGACTCTTTCTACTTCAAACTCGACCCCTTCTCGTTCAACGGCCTCGACAGTTATACCGCCGATCGCCTGAAATTCAAGGGCGAGATGCAGTCGGCTGAAATTTTCCCGGTATTCAAAGAGACCATCATCGTGCGGGAGGAAGACAAATCGTTCGGATTTATTCACAAAACTCCCGCTGCCGGCTACCCGACCTATGCCAAAAAAGGCACCTATACCGGGGCGGTCGACCTGAGCAATAAAGGCTTCCTCGGGCAAGGAAAAGTGGAATACCTGACGGCCGACATCGAATCGGAAGACATCGTGTTTCTGCCCAAACAAATGACCTGTACCGCTAAAAAATTCTTCATGGAAGAAGACCGCAACAGCGCTGTAAAAGTGCCCCAGGCGCGCGGTCAGGACGTGCAGGTCAACTGGCTGCCTTACCGCGACTCCATGTACGTACAAAGTAAAGCCAAAGCTTTCGACTTGTTCAAAGCCGAGGGATATACCCACAACGGTGTGCTGATTCTCACGCCTTCCGGTCTGAAAGGCCGCGGCGAATTCGAATGGGCCGGCGGTAAACTGACCTCCAAAATCATTTCCTATGGCCCCTTTCAGGCCAGCGCCGATACTGCCGACCTCCAGATCAAAGCCCTCGACGGCGCAGGTATCGCGTTCGATTCGCGCAACGTGGACGGCGAGCTCGATTTCGATGCGCAGACCGGTATTTTCAAAGCCAATTCCGAAACGGCTACGACGACCCTGCCGCTCGACCAGTACAAGACTTCCATGAACGAATTTACCTGGGACATGCGCGCGCAGACGATCACCTTCAAAAGCGATGAACGCAAACCCGGTGTGTTCGTATCGATCGATCCTGGCCGCGACAGCCTCAGTTTTACGGGTAAAACAGCATTTTACGACATGAAAACCAACCTGCTCAAAATCGGCGGGGTGACGGTGATCAAATCGGCCGATGCATTTATATACCCCGAAACCGGCGACATCGAAATCCAGGAAGGCGGTAAAATGACCGAACTGAAAAACGCCCGCATCGTGGCCGATACGCTGTCGAAATACCACACCATCGACAGCGCCACGGTCGAGATCATCGGCAAAAAGCTGTTCAAAGCCACGGGCTACTATCAATACAACATCCCTGGCTACCAGCAGGAGGTGTTTTTCAACGACATCATCGGCGAACGCCGCGGCCCCGGCACGCAGGCGACCAAAAACGTGCTGACCACCGCGAGCGGCGACCTGGCAGAAAAAGATTCATTCCGGATGGACGTAAAAACCTTGTTCCGGGGCAAAATTATCCTCAAATCAAACCAGCAAAACCTGCGTTTTGAAGGCTTTTCCCGCCTCGACGCCGACAAACTGCCCAATACGCAATGGTTTGTGGTGTACACGGAAGTTGACAAAAACGACCCCACGATCCGGATTAAAAACGCCAAAAATGCCGAAGACGAACCCCTGGTTACCGGTTTTTACCTTTCCAAGGATGTAGGCGAATGTTATCCGCGCATCTTGTTGCCGCCCTACGCCCGCGTCGACCGCGCTTTGCTCAATTGCAAGGATGTGTACAAGTACGACGCTAAAACCGACCGTTTCACCTTCGGCGATTCGATCAAAGTGGCGGGACAAAGCCTGCGCGGCAGCAAAATGGTGTTCGACAACCGCGTCGGCACCGTACAGGGCGAAGGACCGCTCAATATCGGTTCGGGCTTGAAATACATGAAGGTCACCACTGCCGGCCGCCTGAGATCGGATTACAACAAACCCGACTCTGTGTTCCACACGGTCACGGGCGAGTTTTTGAGCGGTATCGAGATTACCTTGCCGAAGGTGCTCATGGAGGCCATGCTCAACGACATCCGAGCAGCCAGCTTCGATGCGCCGCCGGTGGCGTATGCGCAACACGGACCATTTTATCAGGCCGCGCTGGATGAGTTTGTGAGCGATGAAAAGGACCGCGCCGAGGCGCAGGAAAATCTGCGGAACGGTTTGTTCAACCTGCCGCGCAAAGACAACAAATACACGATCATGCTGGGTCGGCACACAGTCCTGTGGAACGACGAGTACCAGTCGTTCGTCAGTACCGAAGACAAGATTCCCATGATCTCGCTCAACGGAGAGCCTATCGGCAAAATGTTCACCTCCTACGTGGAATACCGGATGCCGGGCAATGAAGACGACCGTTTTTACCTATACATCCGGGTTTCGCCCGAACTATGGTACTTTTTCGGCTATCAGGCCGGCGCCCTCAACGTGGTTTCCGGCAGCACCCGCTTCAATGACCTGCTGGTCGGCATGAAACCCAAAGACCTCCAGATCAAGATGCCCGACGGGCAAACCTACGAGATCGTACCCGCCAATCCCTCGCTGGCCGACGCATTCGTCAACCGCGTCAAGGCCGGCAGGACGAAGCAGTGAGTATTTTGTTGAGGATTTGAGGATGCGAGGATGCGACCGGGTTGTTGCCTCATTGAGGAACGGTCTATGACGCCTGACAGATAAATGCGAAGGCCGCAGAGAATTTTACGTCTCTGCGGCCTTCGCGTTGTTGCTTGAACGATGTCTCGCCTGGGTTAAAGTCGGGTTGTAGCCATAAAAAAACAGCCCTCCGCCCCTTCTCATTTGAAAGGGCAGGAGGGCCCCCGCCTTCGGTTTTCTTGCTGCCGGCTTTCCGGCAGTTCCTTTCGGATATGTCTTGTGGGCAATGCCCTTTGTTTTCTCTAAGCAGGCTGTGTCCAGCCAGTGTATTGATTTTCCAAACGCTAAAAAAAGTAGGGTATTACAAGGAAGCGGCGGAAAGTGCTTTTTATTTCAAAGTTATACTACTGCAGGTCAAAGGTTAGGGTTGTTGGAGTTATGAATAACCTGCTGTGGGAAACCGTAATTACTGCGAAGGAAGAAAATTGAATGGTTACTTGGTGTTCCGTTCAATCGTTGTGCAAATAAACGCACTTTTTTCCATTCCTGATACACTTTCCTTGCAAAAGCGTCAAAAAACTGCGCTTCACGATTGACGATTTTTTAAAAAGTATGGCCTCTGTTTGTCAACCTATTAATGACAAAGGGGTAAAGCCTAGGTTTTTGCACCGAAAAGCGGACCGATTTTGAAAATTCACTAAAAATTAATTTCTGTAAATATTTTTTAGGGAGCGGTCGATTTTTTAAGGAAGCGGCGGAAAAGTCGGATTAAGCGGCGGAGTTTTCGGGGAAAGCGGCGCGCACGTCGATGCTTTCCGCACACTCAAAATGCCCCTTCGGACAGGCTTTGAAACCGTGCAAACCGCAAGGCCGGCAATCGAGGCGAAGGGGTGTTTCCAGTACGATCCGGTCGTCGGACAAAGGTGTGAAACCGAAGGCCGGTATGGTGGAACAAAAAAAGGCGGTGACGGGCGCATTGACGGCCGATGCAAAATGCAACGGCGCCGAATCATTGACGAAATTGCGCTGTGCATCGCGCATGAGCGCTGCTGATTCCAGGAAACTCAATTCGCCGGCCGTGTTGAACATGCCTGGTCGTTGCGCTGCCTGGATGATTGCTTCACAGGCTTCGCGGTCGGCTGGCCCTCCCAGCAGAAAGATCAACGTGTCGTGGGGCAGCGAAGTGGCGAGTTTGACCCACTGATGAGCCGGTAATTGTTTGGTAAACCAGACGGAGGTCGGCGCCATGCAATAATAAGGGCGTCCGCCGGAGAGCATTCGGGCGCGTTCGAAATGCGCCGGGGCAGGGTAGAGGCGGGGGGCTTGCCCGGATTCGTCGGTCAGGTGGCGGATCAGATCCAGGTTGCGATCGACCTCGTGCCGCCCGTCGCCGATACGGTGCGGTACCGACCGCTTAAACAGGAAGGAGAATGGATTTTTGTCGAAGCCAGTAGTTTGGCGCGCGCCGGAAAATGCAGTCAAAAATCCGGAAGCGGCAAAGCGCTGGCAATTGACGACCAGATCGTAGTGCTCGCGTCGTATTTGTCGCCAAATCCGGTACAAACTGCCGTATTTCCCCTTTTTTTTATCCCAAATCAGCACTTGTCGCAAATGCGGATGCCCCGTCAGCAAGGATTCGTTGCCACGTCGCACGAGCAGGTCGATGGCTGCATCGGGGTAAAAGCGGCGCAGTTTTTCCACCAGGGGCGTGGCCAGCACCACGTCGCCGATAAATGCTGTCTGGATGATCAGGATGGTCATGCCGCAAAGGTGCGGCAAAGGCAGGAAAAATCAACGCCAACCGGCCGTGGCATCGCGCTGAACCGTTTGCAGGTAATATTTGACCAGTCCGGCCACGTTTTTCATTTTGAGTTTGAGCAGCATGTTGCGTTTGTGCGTCTCCACGGTGCGCGGACTGAGGTAGAGCAAACGCGCGATTTCCTGGTTGCTTTTTTCTTCCGCCACGAAATGCAGGATCTCCAGTTCGCGCTTGGTGAGCGCCGGCGCGTTGACGCGAAGAGACAGTGCTGGCTCGGGCGCCGGTTGTGTGTCGACCACCATATTGCGCACGCCGGCGGCGGCATCGCGGGAGAAATAACGTTGTCCGTTCATGACCTGACGTAAAGCCTCGGCCAGTTCGTCGACTTGCAGGGTTTTGACCAGGTAGCCGGCGGCGCCGGCGCGGATCATTTCGGCAATGGAGCGGGCATCGGCCGCGGCCGACAGGGCGATGATGCGGGTACGCGGCAGCAGACGATGTATCTGTCGCGCGGCTTCCGGACCAGGCAGCAGCGGCAACTGCGTTTCCAGCAGGACCAGATCGGGTTGCAAACGCGCTGTTTCTGCGACCAGCTGGTCTCCGTTGTCGGCTTCTCCAATCACGAGTACTTTGGGGTATTCCAGGCGATGCTAGAGGGTGATGACCCCCAGCCGGAACAAGGGATGCGCATCGGCGAGTAAAACTTTAATCGGGCGGGAAGGATTTTTCATCGGTTATTGTCTTGCCCCAAAGCAGGCAAAAACCATACCAGCGGAATTTTTTTCCCGGGGCCGCAGTCGCGGTAGAAAAAAACTTAACAGAGACTGAAAAAAACATTTGCAAATATCTCCGACGACTTTACCTTTGCCCCGCTTTTGAAACAAACCTCTTTTGCGGGAATGGCGGAATTGGTAGACGCACACGTTTCAGGGGCGTGCGCCTTCACGGGCATGCGAGTTCGAGTCTCGCTTCCCGCACAGAAAAAAGGTCGTCCGAAAGGATGGCCTTTTTTGTTTTATCCCGATCAGATTGCGTTTTTTTGAGCCGGATTTTTCCGCCCTTGCCATGGAACTGATCGTCACCCAGGACGGCTCTCATTCTGTATTTTCCAGCCGCTTCGGCGTCACTTACCACTCCAGATTCGGGGCGGTAACCGAATCGGCGCACGTGTTTATCAATGCCGGCTTGCGTTACAAGGCTGCCGTACAGCACGAAATTGCCCTGCTGGAAGTAGGTTTTGGTTCCGGTCTGAATGCCTTTATGACCTGGCTGGAAGCCGAACGCCGCAACCTGCGGGTGCGCTACACGGCACTGGAGGCTTTCCCGCTCGGCGAAACCGAAGCCGAGCAGTTCAATTTTGCCGAACAACTCGGCGTGCCCGACCGGCAGGAAGATTTTATGGCGCTGCACCGCCGTCCCTGGGGCGAGCCTGTCGTGCTGTCCGAGGCGTTCACCTTTGAAAAGCGTCTGCAGACGCTGGAAAGTTTTGCTTCGCCTCCGCTTTTCGATCTGGTGTATTTCGATGCCTTCGCGCCCCAGGCCCAGCCCGAACTCTGGACGGAAGAGATTTTCACTGCCCTGTATGCCGCTATGCGGCCCGAAGGCGTGCTGGTAACCTATTGCGCCCAGGGCCACTTCAAACGAACCCTGAAAAAAGCAGGCTTCGAAGTGGAGCGCCTGCAAGGCCCGCCCGGCAAACGGGAAATGACCCGAGCGCTGAAATGAAGGCCTACTTTTCTTTTTTGTAAATTTATTTAGGAAATACGGATTGCATTGTTGTATCTTTGCAGCCGCTAAATCGCGGAGTGGAGCAGTTGGTAGCTCGTCGGGCTCAATACTGTAAAATCAAGCGGTTGATGAATACCAAACAAAAAGGTGACATAGCAGAGCAGGCAGTTGTTCTGTATGCCTTGAAACAAGGTTGGGAAGTTCTAAAACCTGTTGGAGACAGGCTTCCTTACGATCTTGTGTTTGACATCCAAGGTGTCTTAGTAAAAGTTCAGGTAAAGCTTGCGTGGTTTAACGTCAAAAGACAAAATTACGTGGTCGATACCAGGCGAACCAAAACTAACCGCCGAGTGATGATTCGAGACAACTACACTGCGAATGATTTCGATTTCGCCGTGATTGTCCTTGAAAATCTTGATGTCTTCTATGTCATACCTTGCGAAATATTCATCAGCTACGGCAGCGAAATACACTTGGTCGAAGCCGACAAGCGGCAGCGAAAACCGAAATCTTCGGAGTTTCGAAACGCTTGGGACTTAATTTTACAATGGGCTGTTCCGAAAGAAATTTCGGAATGATTTTCTGTCAAATTCGGGGAAGCCTGTAGTGTGGTAATCCCGAGCCAAGTCCTCAAAAGTTTGGGGAAAGGTGTAGAGACTTAATGGCAGACATCCTACCTCTTGAAAAAGAGCGGATGAAGAGAAAGTCCAGACCAACAAACCCTTTCAAGGGGCAACGAAAGTTGTAGTGGTACGCATAACCCGAAGGTCGTAGGTTCAAGTCCTGCCTCCGCCACAAAGAAAAAGCCTCGTCGGTCCGACGGGGCTTTTTTGTTTTTGGCTTGGGCTCCCCCCTCACTTATCTCCCCTTTTCCGATAATTGTTCACCAGTACCCAATGCGCCACGCCCGGTAGCAGGCGATTGACCCAGTAGTTGATTCTGCCGATGCCCGAAAAGACGCGTTGTTTTTCGCGCCGCAGCAACATGCGCCGAATGGCGGGCGTGACGACCTCGATGCGCTGGGGCGTGGGCCCCCCGCTCACGACCGGCCGGGGGATGGGCTGGCCCTGGGCATCGTACACGGTTTTTTCCTGGTCGGTTTCCGTGAGACCGATGAAGGCTACGCCTACATGGATGCCCGTGTCGTGCAACTCGATGCGCAGCGATTCGGCCAGGGAGGCCAGGGAGCGCTTCGATGCGGCGTAGACGGCATTGAGGGGCAGGCCGTGAAAGGCGGCGATACTGCTCATAAACAGCACGGAACCGCGCGTTTGGCGCAAGTGGGGCAGCGCTGCCTGGGTCGTCCAGGTCGCACCCCAGAAATTGATGTCCATGATCCGGCGCAGGGCATGCGGGTCCGATTGCTCCACGGTGCCCCACATGTTCATGCCGGCGTTGTTGATCAGGATGTCGATGCGGCCGAAACTGGCCACCGATTCTTCTATGAGGCGCTGGCAACTGGCGGGATCGGCTACGTCGCCGGGGATGGCGAGCACCCGGCCGCCGGCTTGGCCGATTTGCTGGGCCGCGCTTTCGAGGCGCTCTGGGTTGCGGCCGTTGAGCACGATGTGGGCGCCCATTGCGGCCAGTTCGGCAGCTACCCGCAGGCCGATGCCCAGGGTGGAGCCGGTGATGACGACGACTTTGTCGTTAAAAAATGCTTTTTCGTGTTCAGGGTACATAACGGATGTCGGGATGATTGCGGAGGGAAAACCATTCGTTCGACAAAGACAATACCACGTGCACCAGCACGGCGACCCAGATGGTGCCGGTTTGCAGGGTCACGACGCACAAGACACTGCCCAGTATGATCGCTCCGATGCCTTCTGTGAGGCGTTTGGGGACGTGTACCAGCGCATAAATCGCGGTATTGACGGCAATGGCAGCGCCCATGCCGAAGGCGCGGTAACAACTGAACAACAAAAACCCGCGAAAGATCAGTTCGTAGGCGACCAGATAGGCCACCCAGCTCAGGGCGCTGTACAACAACGTGCGGCGGTCCCAAACCGGCTTTCTGATCTCGGGGTACATGGCCAGGCTTTCGGCTTTGCGCGCGCCGATCCAGGAAAGTACCAGCGAAAGAGCGGAAAGCCCCAGCGTCCACCAGAGGTCGAGCAGGCTGAGCCGGGCCGACCAGCCGAAATCCTCGCCGCTGCGGCCCAGCCAGCCCCAGAAAACAAGGGCGGGCAGGATGCCGAAACCAAGGATGCCGACGCCCCGCTGGAGATAAATTTTGCGTGCCTGGCCTTCCTCTGCGCCGTATCGGGCCGACAGGCGGGGTACGAGCGTCGGACTGCTGACCGTGGCCCAAAATGCAATGAATGCCAGCGTAGTGATGGATACGGCCAGCGCCGCATCGAAATGGTCGGGAGTAGGAAAATATTCGTTCAACATTATTGCTCCGGATGGTTTGGCTGGTCAGATACTCGCTTTTTCGTATTGAAGGTCGGTGCTTGCTTCCGTTTCTTCGTTTTTGTACCCCGAAACATAGCCGTTTTGATTAAACCACGTCATGGCGTCGGCCACGGCCTGTTCGATAGGACGCTGCGACAGTTGGAGTTCACGCACGGCTTTGGCGGGCGAATAGTAAAAACCAGCGCAGGCTACACGGCTCATTTTATACGAAATCGTGGGCAGTTTGCCGCGCAAAAAAGCCCAGAACGAACTCATAGCGCCGAAGGTTTTGATCAAAAAGTCGGGATAGCGCATTTTGGGCGGGTCAATGTTCATCACGCCTGCCATAAGCTGGAAGGCGCTTTTGTAGTCCATGTTTCGGTTGCCCAAAATGTAGGCTTCGCCCACGGGACCGGATTCGAGCGCTGCAATGATACCTTCCGCCACGTCGAGCACGTGAACGTAGTTGCGTCCGCCGCTGGCGAATCCAGGTATTTTGCCGTTGTACAGGGCCACCAGCATCGAACCCGAACTGGGTTTGGCGTCGTATGCGCCCAGCATGAAGGTGGGGCAGACGGTCAGTGCCGGCAACCCGTGCTCCTGCACGGCTTTTTGCACGGCCTGATAGGCCATCAGTTTGGAATGATGGTAGTCCATGCCAAAGGGTTCGCAGGCATAAGGCGTGGTTTCGTCGCCCGGTTGTTCGAGGGTGCCATATCCGAAGATGTTGGCAGATGCGACGTACACCATTTTCTGCACGCCGTGCGCCAGGGCCGCGTTGATAACGTGCTGTGTACCATCCACATTCACCTTGTGTATCATCGGATGGCGAGCGGGTAAAACGCTGGTATTGGCGCCGGCGTGAATGACGTAATCGCAGTCGGCCATTGCCGATTCCACTTCTTCGTACGACAAAAGATTGCCCCTGCGTATTTCCAGCGAGGGATGTGAGGGCAGATGTTTTACAGATTCGTGGGCCGGTACGAAAGCAGTGATCCGGTAGCCGCGTTGAAGGAGTTCCCGCGTCAGATTATGGCCTAACAGGCCATTGGCGCCGGTCAAAAAAACATGATGAATCATAAAAAGAGCTTAGAATTCCAGGGGATACCATTCCCTTGCCTGGCGGCTGGAAAGGTGGTTCGTTTTGTCGCGCAAATGTTCTTAAGAGTACGCAGATTGTTGATGACGGTCGTCACTGTTTCGCCAATAATGGGCAGTCGGATTTCATGCAAGGCGCTTGGAGCGCACAATATGCAGCGGCTGACGGAGAAAAAGTAGCCGGCTCCGGATTATTCCAAAATTCTGCGCCCCCTCATCGTACCTTTCGCCCTCATTCAGACCTCCGTGTCCGACAAAATCTGGTTACTGAATTTGTGATTATGCCGAAGTGGCTTTCTTACCATATCCAACCGCTTGAGACGCCCGATGTTTTCCTGGCTCGCGGCCTGAAACCTTTCCTCGAACAATACGTCTGGTCGACGCCCGGTGCGCGCGCTTTTTTCGTGCGGCAGGAAGTTGAAGATGGCCCCGAAATCCGCCTGAGGTTGCACGGGCAACCCGACTGGACGGAAAATACGCTTCGCCCGGCCGTACAGGAGTGGTTTGCCAGTCGAGGCGAGATCACAGAAGCGGAATACCACACCGAACCGGAGCGTTTTGGCGGCGAGGATGCCCTGAAACTGGCCGAAGAGCACTTTCACCTCTCTACACGGGTCGTTCTCGAGCGCCTGGCCAGACCCTACACCCACGGCGATGCCTTGTTCGATGCGCTTCGCCTCGACGTCATCACCGCTTTTTCAGCACAAATGATCCGTATGCAGGCCGCCCGGTATTTCGGCCGGCTCTGCGACCAGTGGCTGCCTATGTTTTTTCGCCCGGAGGGGGAAGAAGTGCCGGCCGATCATCATTTTTCACATGTGCTAAAAGAGAGTTTCAGTCAAAGCCTCGACATGCAGCGCGACGACATCAAAGCCGCGCTGGATGGCTTGTGGAATGCATTGGCGGATAAAAAATTCGACCAGGAACAACCCGAGTGGCAACGCTGGCTGCGCGGCAACGACCTCATTTTCAAAGCCTTCGGCGACGATCTCGAAAAAGCGTTGCCCAGCCTTATCCACCTTACGCACAACCGCCTGGGCGTCAATAATCAGGACGAAGTGTACTTGCTGTACGTGCTGTCGGAAACCTTGTGAATTTATTGGTGAATTGGTGAGTTGGTGAACTGGTTATAAAAGGGGCGTTCCTGCTCTCACCTTTGGTTTTATTTGACGAATGAATACCCTGTCGAGAGCAGAAATACCCCTTTTATAACCAGTTCACCAACTCACCAAATAACCAATAAATTCATCCCGCAAGAAACTCCCTGATCAATTCTCCGATCATTTCATGCTGCAATCGGTGCCCGAGGCCTTGCGTTTCAATCAGGCGGGCATTCCAGGCTTTGGCGATGGCCATGCCTTCTGCCAGGGGGGCCACATCGTCGTCGCGGTCGTGGATGACCAGTCCGCGCACGTCGGTCAGTGAAGCGGCTTTGCCTTCAACCGAATAAGCTTCGATGGGGATGCCGCCCTGGCGCAGGATTTCATTTCCGACGGCGCCGAGGACCTGTTCGTTGAGACCCAGCAGTGCGCCAAAGTCGCGCAGAACGCGAGAGGATTCTGCAAAAGAAGCCATCACGACGGCTTTTTGTACCCTGGGCGCCCCAAAAGCAGCCATACCCATGATGACGGCAGCCCCGCCAAGTGAATGGCCGACCAGCGCGTACGGCACGCCCTTTTGTGCCACAAAAGCACTCAATACCCGGCTAAACAAGGGCAGGTTGATGACGTTTCCGCCCGAACGCCCGTGTGCAGGCGCATCGAAGGCCATGACCGTATAGCCAGCCTCCAACAGTTCGGGTACGAATTTGCGCCATCGGCCGCTGTGCGATTCCCAGCCGTGCAGCAGTAATACGCTGCGATTCAGGGGCTTACCGACCGGCGACCAGGTGTAGGCGCTGATGGCTATGTTTTCCAGCAACAAGGTTTCCGCCTGCGCCAGGTTCAGGAAGTCGCGGTCTTCGATCTGCATGTTCTGGCGCCGGGGGGTGCAAAAAAGCCGGAATGCTGCACGGCCGGCCAGGGCAGGGGAGACCCGGCCGAGGGTGTTGATCATGCGTCCGATGCGGCGGACTTTTTGTAAAAAAGCTTCCGAATGGTGCTGAGACATTTTTATTCAAAACGCCGTTTGTAGAACCAGGTGTTGTCGTTGAGGGTAAATCCGACGGTGAGGCGCACGTATGTTTCCTCGATCGGAGATTTTGCGCCCAGTTTGCCCACCTCTACGGCGGCATTGATAAAAGAAGTTTGCTGACGGGGCAGGATCAGGGGCAAGCCCAGTCCGAGCGTCAGGCCCATCTCGTCGAAGTCGACGCCGGTATCGGTGCGCGGGTCCTGGCGATAATAAGCGCCGGCCCGGTAACGCACGCGTTTCATGTACCGGTTATAGGAAGCGTAATCGGGCGTATATTCAATGCCGCCCGAGAGCGAGATGGTGTTGCGGTACTCACGGGCTGTCGGGCGGGCTTCATTTTTGTATCCTGACCAGTTTTCGAGGCCGAACTGCATACCGGCCTTGAATTTTGTTCCTCCAACATATTGAATACCAAGGGTAAATGAAGAGGGGAGGGTGATTGTCCGGTCGGCATCCTGTTCAAAGGCGAGCGTGTCGAGGTTGGTGTAGCCGTTGGCTGCCGGGCGGCCTCGGAAGCGCAGGATATCCGTGGAGGCGTTGAGTTTGTGCTTGCCTTCGGCAGTAGCGCCCAGGGTAATCCAGCGTGTGGGCAGGGTTTTTTCCTGGTCGGCGTATCGGAGTACGAAGTCGTGCTGCACGCCGAGATTCCAGACCAGCCCTTTGATGGCCACCTCATCGCGAAACACGTCGCTGAACGTCGGCAGGCTGTCGTTGAAGTCGGCGCGGGACTCGTAGGTGGCTTCACCGAATTGCCAGCCCAGGTTGAGTCCCACCGAGGTGTGTTTGTAGCGTACGGCGTTGCTCCAGTTGAGTCGGTAGGTACCGCCGTTGCCCTCGAAGGAGTTGGTTACTTCGCCGAGTTGGGGCAGGGTGTCGCGGGTTTGGATGTTATATCCGACAAGCGAATAGGGTGTAAGGGTAAATCCCATACCGAATTGCCAGGGCGACTGTTTACGGTCGAGGATTTCGTTGATAGGGCTTTTGAGTGTGAAGCCAAGGCCCAGATAGCCCAGGTTGCCCGTCCAGGCGCTGAGTGAGGAATTGCCCGACTGGTAGTTGCTGTTTTTTGCAAAAATACCTACGTCCAGCGTGGTGGTACGCAGGGATGCGAAGGATGCCGGGTTGAGGAGATTGAGGTGAACGGGGTCGTGGCTGGCCGGGGTCTGGCCGCCCCAGCCGGCCTGGTTGGCGAAGTATTGCGGCAACAGGTCACCGATGCCGTATTGGGAGTAGGGCGAGTTTTGTTTGGGTTGGGCCAGCAGGGCGGCGGAGATAAGCAGCAGCAGGCCGAGGAAGGAAAGTCGCATAGTGTCAGAAACCGGGTTTTAGCGTGCCGGTAATAAGCAGATTGGGTTATGTTGTCAGGTTGAACGTCAGTATGTTATGCAATCCGTAGAGGATTAGGTCGGGTTCGAGGATGGCATCGGGGCGGTTCAGGAATTGTTGGACAAATTCGGCATCGCCGCCAGTGAGTATGATGGTCAGTTGGCCGAATTGTTGTTCAAATTGTCGTATAAATCCTTCAATTTCAAAGATAGCGCCGCGCAAGGCGCCGTTTTGCAAGGCGGTGCTTGTGCTGTTGCCGATGTTGTCGGCCGGCATTTCCAGCGGTACTTCGGGCAGTCGCGCAGTAAAATGGTGCATGGCCTGTATCCGCATCAGCAGTCCGGGGGCGATATTGCCGCCGAGGTATACGGCTTTGGCGTCGATCAGTTCGTATTTGATACAAGTGCCGCAGTCGATCACCAGGCAGTGCCGGCCGGGGAATAACGCCAGGGCGCCTGCTGCCGCTGCCAGCCGGTCTTTTCCGAGGGTTTCGGGCGTTCGGTAGGCGTTGCGGAAGGGCAGGGGAGTGTGGTGATGGAGTTCGAAGGCTTGGAAATGGTCGGATAAATCCTGGCGCAGGCCTTGGTCGTCGTCGGCAACGGATGAAAAGATAGCGCCGTCGATTGCGGCGTTATGGGTCCAGTGGCGCAGGGTTTCGGCCGACCAGTGTTGCCCGACCGTTTTACGGGCCAGGCGCGGGCCGTCGAAGAGGCCGATCTTGGTTCGGGTATTGCCGATGTCGATAACGAGGTGCATGTGTTCCGGAGCGGGCGCGAAGTTCCGCTTTTTTAGCAGAAAATTCTGCGCTGCGCTCCGGAGACAGCAGGAATTAACCCAGGTAAGATTTCAGCGCCTTGCTGGATTTGCGCAGACGGCGTATGGCGCGTTCCTTGATTTGGCGCACCCGTTCGCGGGTGAGGCCGTAGAGTTCGGCGATTTCTTCGAGGGTAAGCGCCTGGTAGCCTTTGAGGCCGTAGTACGAAGCGATGACCTCCATTTCGCGGGGGGAAAGCATGGCCAGTCCGTGGGCGACTTCTTCCCGCAGCGATTCGGCCATAAGATTGAGGTCGGGTTCGGGTGCGTCGTCGGAAGAATACAGGTCGAGCATGGTGGCGTCGCTGTCTTCCGAATTGGCAATAGGTGCGTCGAGCGATACGTGCCGCACGGTGCTGAGCATCATGGTTTGCACTTCGCGGGGCGACATATCGAGCAAATCGGCGAGTTCTTCGTCGGTAGGGTCGCGTTCGGCGAGCTGAACGAAGTGGATATACGCTTCATTGACCTTGTTGTAGGAGCCGACTTTATTGAGCGGCATACGTACGATCCGGCTGTTTTCGACGATGGCCTGCAGGATGCTCTGGCGAATCCACCAGACGGCATAAGAGATGAATTTGAAGCCCTTGGTTTCGTCGAAACGTTTGGCTGCCTTGATGAGGCCCACGTTACCCTCGTTGATGAGGTCGGAGAGGCTGAGGCCCTGGTTTTGGTATTGTTTGGCGACGGACACGACAAAGCGGAGGTTGGCCTCGGTCATGCGTTCGAGCGCATCCTGATCGCCTTCGCGGATACGGCGTGCCAGTACAGCCTCCTCGTCAGGGGTAAGTAGCTGGATTTTGCCGATATCGTTGAGATATTTTTCCAGCGCGAGGCTCTCGCGGGAGGTAATTTTATGGGTAATTTTGAGTTGACGCATGATGTACTGCGTTAGTGTTGCCGTTTTAAAACGTTTGAAAGAAATAAAGTTTCCTTCTTCGGCTGAAAATTTTGCATTGACCTTGATTTTCAGGGAAAAAGCCGGATTAAAATTCAGGGGGAAAAGGTAGCGCAATACTGCTGATTATTCGGGAAAAAGGTGTCATAAAACGTCCGAACGCTGCCTGGCGCATGCGGGTATTTTTCCAAGATTAAGTTTTATCGAAAAGTTGGACGGCCGAGGCGGTTTTTTGGGCGAAGCGGCCTACTTTTGTCCTGTTGTTTTTAATCCTGTTTTTGTAATCTCATGACTAGTTTGGCAGTTGCTGCTTTCCTCCTCCTTTTGATCCCGTCTCCCTTCTCTCTCCTCTTGACGGGTATTTCATACAAAAAGGTTTGCCGGTACACCAAAATAGTCCGCTCCCATCCGGAGTGATTTATTTTTTGTGTTTGATTAATTTAACTCGCGGCTGGCATACGCCGCTGCGTTTGTACTTTTTAATACCAGCTTATGAAAGGTTCATTTACCCGATTTTATTTCTTGATTTCCTGCTTCGTTGCCGGTGTGCTGATTTTCAGCGTCGGAACGGTTTCTGCGCAGGTCAAGCTGTCGAACGGCAGTAGTTCTTCCACGATTGATTTCAGCAACAGTATGGCCGTTTCCGTGGGCACCAATCCCAGTACGGCATTTTCTGGTGTGGGTTTTTCTCCCGATCCGGTGATCGCCGGCCGTCTTAACTCCAATGCCTGGGCGGTGACCGGCTGGAGCGATGGCGCTTTGGCTTTCGGCGGTACCAATACGGCCGGAGACTACGCGCGGGGCTCCGTTTCTACAGCGCAGACGACTGGCGGTTTTTACGCCTTCACCGGTACGCCGCAATCGGTCGCCAATCCTTGCTTGATGATACAGCCGGGCAGCAGCGATTGGGCGCCGGGTACGCTTACGCTCCGGATCGAAAATACGGGTACGACGAATATTACCCAGTTGACCGTGTCCTACAACATTTACGTCCGCAACGACCAGGGTCGTGCCAACTCGTTTAATTTTTCGCACTCTGCTGACAATGTGACTTATACCGCGGTGCCGGCACTCGACTATACTTCTATTCAGGTTGCCGATGCCCTGGGCTGGGTATTGGTGGGTTCGGCGCCCTCGCGCAGCACTACTATCACGGGCCTTTCGATTGCTCCGGGTAGTTTCTATTATATCAGATGGAACGGAGCGGATGCTGGTGGGTCAGGTTCGCGCGATGAGTTTGGACTGGATGATATTAACGTGGCGGCTACCTTTGCCTGCTCCATAAACAGTGCTGGCCTCAGCAACGTCCATTGCGAAGACAACAACGAAACTCCGAATAACCCCAACGACGATTATATCTGGTTTCAACTTAATCCGTCCGGCACCAATTTGGGCACCGGCTACAACGTGACGGTAAGCAGTGGTACTGTCCTTCTCAATGGTAATACGGCTCCCAACGATGTTCCTTATGGTATTACCAGTTCTTTCCGTTTGCAAGCCGGTTCTGCCGGCGGTGGCAATGTTACCGTGACGGTAACAGACGTCAGCGGAAATTGCATGACCAGTGTGCTGGTGGTTGATCCGGGTTCCTGCTCCGAACCTGATCCTGTTTGCGACCTGACCGATGCCGGCCTGGCCGATGTGCATTGTGAAGACAACAACGAAACCGAAGGCAACTCTTCCGATGATTATATTTGGTTTCAACTTAACCCGCAAGGCACTAATCTGGGAACCAACGGCTACAATGTGTCGGTGAGTGTCGGCACGGTACTGCTCAACGGCTCTTCTGCGCCGAATAACGTCCCGTATAACACTGCGAGTTCTTTCCGCCTTCAGGCCGGTTCTGCCGGCGCCGGCGATGTAACGGTGTTTATTGCCGATGCCGACGACCCGGATTGTACAATTTCAGTTTTGGTTGAAGATCCTGGTTCTTGTTCATCGCCCCCTTGCTTCCTGGACGTTACTTGTCCGCCCCAACCTTCGGGTACTTACGACTGCAACAATCCGCTGCCTGCACCGGCTACCACTGTGGCTGAATTCGAAGCCCTGGGCGGAGATATTGGCGGCGAGCCCTGCGGTACGGTGGTCGTGACCTCCGCGACGGCGCCGATCAATAATTGCACTACTACCTCGGTTGCCCGCACCTATTTTATTTATGACGATGCGGACAACAACGGTCAATACGACACAGATGAAACTTCTTTTATCTGTGTACTCAATTATACCTATCAGCCCGACCAAACCCCGCCGACCCTGAACGGGCCGTTCCCGGGCGGTATTTCGCTCGATTGCGGCGATCCGCTGCCGACGCCGCCGACCCTGACAGCCACCGACAATTGCGGCTCGGCCTCGGTCACTTACGCCCAAACCATGGAACCGGCCGGTTGCCCGCAGGAGAAAACCCTCTACCGCACCTGGACGCCGGTCGACGCCTGCAATATCTCGGGCCTGCCTTACACGCAATCCATTACGATTACCGACAATACCGCCCCGGTATTTAATCAGCCGCTTCCGCAGGATCAAACGATTGCCTGCGGCGCTCCGATTCCGACGCCGGCTATCGTGACCGCTACGGACGATTGCGATCCCGGCAATGTGGCTCCGGTAATCTGGATCAACGAAATCCACTACGACAATACCGGATCAGATGTTGGCGAATTTGTCGAAGTAGCCGGCACGGCCGGTCTCGACCTGACCCAATACGCTATTGTCCTCTACAACGGCAACGGTGGCAATGCATACGACACCGACAACCTTGTCGGAACGATCGACGACGAAGGAAACGGCACCGGCGCTGTGGCGTTGTTCTACCCGTCTAACGGTATTCAAAATGGCACGCCCGATGGCGTTGCGCTGATCCGCCTGCCCAATACGGTGATTCAGTTCCTCAGCTATGAGGGATCATTCCTGGCTACTGATGGCCCCGCTGCTGGTATAACTTCGCAGAATATCCCTGTGTTTGAATTGGGTACGGAAGCCGCCGGCTTGTCGATCCAGTTGACCGGAAGCGGCGACGAATATGCAGATTTCACCTGGGTGGGCCCACTCGACGACTCTCCCGGTACGCTCAACACCAACCAGACCGTTCAGCCTCAAATGGGCGTGATTACGGCAACCATGGAAGAAAGCACCATGATGGGTTCCTGCACGGGTTCTTTGATCATCAAACGCACCTACACGGCTACCGATGCCTGCGGCAACCCCAGTGTTTATACCCAAACCATCAACGTAGTTGACAACGTCGCGCCGGTCTTCGCACCGCCGCTTCCGCAAAACACCACGATCGCCTGCAATGCCCCGGTGCCACCGGCGCCCACACTGGTCGCCATCGATGCTTGCAGCCAGGCCATGCCACAGGTTTGGATCAATGAAATCCACTACGACAATACCGGCGCCGATCAGGGCGAGTTTATTGAAATCGCCGGACAGGCCGGAACCGATCTGTCGCAGTACAGCCTGGTTCTTTACAACGGCAGCACCGGCAATATGGGCGGCACCTATAATACTTTAGTGCTCTCTGGCCTGATCGATAACGAAAGTAATGGCCACGGCGCAATTTCTTTCGGCTATCCGCAAGACGGCATCCAGAACGGACCTTCTGATGGTATCGCTTTGGTGAAAGGCGGCATGGTACTCCAGTTCCTCAGCTACGAAGGCGTTATGACGGCCGTCGGAGGTCCGGCCAATGGTCAGGTTTCAACCGACATCGGGGTTGCCGAACCTGGTACCGACCCGGCCGGTTTATCTCTGCGCCTTACGGGCAATGGCAACCAGTACAGCGCCTTTACCTGGAATGCGCCCGCTGCTGCCACACCAGGCTCAATCAATCAGGGCCAAACTTTTACGCCGATTCAAAACGGTATTCCGGTCACCTTTACCGAAACCATGGCGCCCGGCAACTGCCCGCAAAACAAAACGATCACCCGCACCTGGAAAGCAAGCGACGCTTGCGGAAACATGGTGCAGCATACCCAAACCATTTCGGTAGTCGACAATGTCGCCCCCACTATTGTTTGCCAAAATATCACCGTCAACCTCGATATTTTCGGTAATGCAAGCGTGACGCAAGCGCAACTGATTCAGTCGCTCAGCGATAACTGTGCCGCGGCCAATACCATTACGGTGACGCCGGCTGGTCCGTTCAACTTCACCTGCGCCCAACAGGGAACAACGCAGCCGGTGACACTGACCGCAACCGATCCATGCAATAACGCATCCAGTTGTACAGCGCTGGTGACGATCAATCCGTTTGTTCGTTGTACGCCGGTTATCCTGATCGTTGATCCTTGTGTTTGTAAAAATAATGCGACAACCCTGACGAATGGTCAGTTTGGCGAACGCATTAAGGTGGAATCCCTGGCTGGCCAAACCTGGACGGTAACGGCTGTTTCCGGTTTGTTCTCAACCGCCAGCGTGCAGCCGCCCGGCGCCCCCACGCCGATTGCCATTGGCACTATTTTGCAACAAATCCCTGCCAATAGCGGCGATTACTACCTGGAAGGCATCCATGTCGATGCCATCGGCTACTCGGTTACGGTGCAAAACAACCTTGGCCAAAGCCTCACCATCGGCAACCAGTGCGCTTATCCCAACCCTTCAATCACCTCCGATCTTTCTGGCCCCTTCTGCCTGTTCTCCGACCCGGTCGATCTGACGGGCACGCCGGGCGATGCGAACATCGTGTCGGCGGTGTTCACGGTCAACGGGGTACAAACGACGACCTTCGATCCCAGCCAGGGCGTTGGTCAATACGAGATTGTGTACACGGTGGACGGCGGCGAGCCCAAGGCAGCCGGCAACAACGATCCGGGCTGCGTCCAATCGGTCAAAACCTACGTGAACGTGGTAGCCACGCCCTCGTCGCTGGTCTGTAACGACCTGGTGATCGTGTCGGTGGATGAGAACTGCGAAGCGGAGATCAACCCGGACATGATTTTGGAAGGTT
>JADZFP010000562.1 GCA_020849825.1 Saprospiraceae bacterium | reverse complement strand
CAGTTTTTTAAACAAAAACCTTTTTTCCGAACAATGACAACGTTCTTCAGAAAATCTCTGTTAGTGCTCCCCTTCATGCTCGTTCAGGCGGCCGCCCTGCTGGCGCAAAGCTACGCGGATGGCCTCGCAGCCGTGCAACTCAAAGAGTGGGACAAAGCGATCGGTGTTTTTAGCGCCCTGGCTCAAGCCGATGCTGCCGACCAAAACGCCCGCCTCTCTTTGGGCACTGCCTACATGGCTAAAGGACAAAAAGAGCAGGCCCTGTCGGCGTTTAAAGCCGCTTTCGACGCCAAGCCCGAAGGCGCATTGGCGCACGTCGCTACAGGCCGTATCCTGTTGCTCGACAACAAAGCCGCCGATGCCGAAAAATCCTTTGAAAAAGCAACCCGTACCGCCCGTAAAGACATGAACGCCTGGCGGCATGTGGGCGAATCTTACTGGTTCTACATCGCTCCGGGCGACAACCGCCCCAACCTTACCCGCGCCGAACAATACCTGAAAGGAGGTCTGGACGTCAATTCAAAAGACTTCCAAACTCTGATGTCGCTGGGCTTCACCTACAAAGAAATCGGCAATGGCGGCGCCTCGGCTACCTATTACGAACAGGCGAGCCTGGTCGAGCCGAAAAACCCGCTTCCCTTGCTCATGCTCGGCCGGGTATACCGCATCGCCAAACAGTTCGACCGCGCAATCGATTATTTCGACAAAGCCATCGCGCTCAACCCGCGCTATACTGCAGCGCTTCGCTCCAAAGCGGAATACCTGTTTATTTCCCGCAAATGGGAACGCGCCACCCAGGCTTACAAAGACCTGGTGAACAACGGCGACGCCGTCACGATCGAAGATGAAATGCAACTGGCCAATTGCCTCTTTATCACCAAAGACTGCAAAGGCTGCAGCGATCTGGTGGAAAAAATCCTCAAAAAAGACGGCTCCAAAAACTACCTGCGCCGCCTGCAGGCATACTGCGACTATGAAAACGGCGAATACCAGCGCGGCCTGGACATCCTGAATTCGTACTTCCAGAACGTCACGCCGGACAAAATCCTGCCCTCCGACTACGAATACCTGGGCAAGCTGCAACTCAAAACCAAATCCGACTCGACGGTGGCCCTGCAAAACCTCGCGAAATCGATCGAAGTGGATTCCGCCCGCGCCCGCTGGGCCTTGTACGAAGAGATCAGCAATATTCAGTACGTCCGCAAAGACTACTGCGCATCGGCGGCGTCCATGCAGATGTACCTCGATTCGGTTGCTTCCCCCACGGCCACCAATTTTTACAACCTCGGTCTGCGCAACTACTTCTGCGGCGATTCGATCAGCTACGTCAAAGCCCTGGCGGCATTTACCCGCGTCACGGAAATCAATGCCAATGCCCCCATCGGCTGGCTGTGGCGCGCCAAAGCAGCCGCAAAATTTGACCCGACGCCAGAGCAAATCGAAGCCAATCCTGATTTGGCCGCAGAATATGGCAAAGCCACGGAATCCTGGGAAAATTACACGCAACGCGCGGAGGCCGATAAAGAGAAAAATAAAAAGGATCTTCTTGCTGCTTATGGCTACCTGTCGTATGTGTATTTTGTAAAGAAAGATGCTGAAAAGTTCAATGCTGTGACGGCAAAATGGACAGCACTCGATCCGGCAAATACGACGATCAAGGAAATGCAGGATGCCTTTGGCAAAGACGTGCCTGCCGATCCAAAAATGCCCAACGGCGGCTCCGACGGCAATAAAAAGAATTAAGCCCGCTGGCTTCGAAGCCAAAACAGAGCGGCCGTCTCGTATGACATACGAGACGGCCGCTCGCTTTTTACAACACCACCGATTCTACCTTCCCGGTTTTTCGGCTTTGTTCGGCCATAAATCCCATCACGTGGCTCTCGATGGAGGCATCGATCGTCGAGGTCAGCAACGCCGGGTTTTGCTGACTGATGGCCTGAATCCAATCGCGTACCAGTCGCCAGTCGCCGCCGCCGTGTCCGGAGTTTTTGTAGTTTTCCACGTCCTGAATTTTCGAGTGGTCGTACACGACCGATTTGCCCGTGCGAAAATCAGTCAGCGTAAAATTGTCCATATCCCCCACAATGTCGCCCATACTGCCCATCACACGGGTGCGCCGGCCGGCATACGACGTAAACGCCTCCATGGAGAAACTGGCGGTGATGCCGCCCTCAAACTGCATGGAACTGATGTAATGGTCTTCCTGATTGTTGTCCATCCGGTACACACAACGGCCATAGTTGGTCGTGCGCAGCGATTCAAGAATGGCCTCCCCGTGCTTCGATTTGTCTTCAGGCAGATCAAAAACATGGAGCCAGGAGCGGTTTCGGTAATAAATTTTCATTGCCGAGTAGGGGCAATTGCCTTCCACCGCGCAGCCATCCATACAACGGGCCGTGCTGCCCGCGGGGGCGTTTTCGGAACGGAACCATTTCAGCCCGCCCATTGCGACGATTTGTTTGCAGGGCTTGCCGATCATCCAGCGCAGGATATCAAGGTCGTGGCAGCTTTTGGCGAGGATAATGGGCGTGGTGGCGTTGCGGTCGTGCCAGTTGCCGCGCACGTAGGAGTGCGACATGTGGATATGCTCGATCGGTTTCAGGTGCTGAATGCTGATGAGTTCGCCGATGGCGCCGGAGTGGATGAGTTCACGAAGTTTGACAAAGTACGGCGCATAGCGCAGCACATGGCAAACCGCCACGATGCGGCCGGTCTTTTTGGCCAGATTGAGAATATCGCGGCATTCCTGTTCGCTGGGTGAGATCGGCTTTTCCAGAAGTACATCGTAGCCCGCTTTCAACGCGGCCATGCAAGGGCCGTAATGCAGGTTGTCGGGTGTCGTGATGATGACGGCATCGGCAAATTTGGGACGCTCGAACACCCTTTCCCAGGTCGGGAAACGGTTGGCCTCCGGAATGTTGTGCTTTTTGGTATAGCGATCATTCCGAACGGGAATCGGTTCGGCTACGCCCACGATATCCAGTTCGTCCGGAAATTCGAGGGCATAGCCGCCGTAAACATTGCCCCGTGAGCCTGCGCCCAGGGTAATGGCTGTTAAGGGTCGGTCAGGTTTTTTGTAGAATGGATTTTCGTCAAAAAAAGAAAGCGGCGTACGGCTGTCGAGGCCTGTCGGGAAATGTCCGAACAAGGCTGCGCCGGTAGCGGCGCCGAGGGTTTTAAGGGCTTTGCGGCGGGAAACGGGCATGGTTCGAAGTGTTTAAATGGTCCAATATTCCCTCCAAAATTGGTGAATCCGCAGGAGTTCAACAATTTTTACCGCCCGTTTTTACTATTGTAATTTAAACCGCACCGGCAAGGTAAACCTGACCTTGACCGGATGACCATTCGCTTCGCCAGGTATCCAGCGCGGCATGTTTCTAACCACGCGAATAGCTTCCTTGCCGCAACCGCTCCCGATGTCTTTGACGATGGCGACGTCTTCGATTGATCCGTCTTTCCCGATCACAAACTGGATGGCCACGACGCCCTGTGTGCCGGTTTCGCGGGCGATTTCGGGGTAACGGATGTTTTGAGACAGGTATTTGAGCAAGTCCGCTTCTCCCCCCGGAAACATGGGCGGCTTCTGGAGGTCCGGAACATTGAAAATATCATCGGGTGGCGTGGGGGCTTGCGGTTCAACGAAGTGGCCTCTTCCGTCGTCGCTGGGCAGTACCGGCGGCACATCCGGATCGCCGGCCTGCGTGACCATTCCAATCTGGTCGTCGGTATTGGCCAGGGTGGACTGATCGGGGGGAGGGGTTTCGTCGGGCACTTTATCGTCGGGAGTTGGGGCCGGCGGTACAAAACGGATGCTGCTGGCTT
>JADZFP010000561.1 GCA_020849825.1 Saprospiraceae bacterium | reverse complement strand
TGAAAATGATCTGCAAGAGGTTCTCCAGCAAGCTGTTTTGCTGTTCTTCGTTCATCATATCGAGCGGAAAAAGGAAAGGGCTGGCAAAATCGGCAGTTTGGTCGGCCGCCTCGCGCCCCGCCTCGGTGAGCACCAGGGTATGGCTTCGGGCATCGACCGGGCTGGGGTCGCGCAGCACAAGTCCTTTTTGTTCGAGCGATTTTACTGCATCGCTGATGGTGGGCCGGCTCAGGTTGAATTCCTTGGCCAGTTGGCTCACTGTTGCCTTTTCCTGTTCGTGGTAACGGAGAAAAATCAGGATCTGGATTTGAATGGGGCTGATGTTCAGCACTTTTGCCCGATCCCACAGCAAAACTCTGAATGCTTCTGAAAGGCGTTCCAGCGCGGCAACAATCCGGTAGTCTACACGCGTATTTTGCGCCTCCGGATTAAAAATGGAGTGATCCATCAATGTATTTCAAGTTGAAAAAGGTTTTGTGATAAACCGGATTCTGAGGGCAAAATTATTTAGGATTCCTATTCTTGAAACATTCTTTTTGCAAACATCCGACCAAGTCGCAACGAGATCGAATTTTCAGGGCTTCGTCAGCTTTTATTATTTTCGCCCTTCATTCTAAAAAACTGATTATCAAACACTTTTGAGTGTACGCGAATTATCCATGAAAAACGCTCTTTTTCCGCTCTTCTTCCTCGTATCGTCGCTCTCGCTGAGCGCCCAGCCCAACGATGTGCCCGTACTCAGCGCCGCCGAAGCGGTTCAGATCGCCTTGGCCAATAATTATGACATTCAGCTGGCCCGTGCCGACGCCGAAATTGCCCGCCTGAATAATACCAAAGGCAATGCGGGTATGCTGCCCAATGTCGCCCTCGTAGCCGGCGACAATGCGACGCTGAACGGCCTGCAAATCCAGAACCTGGCCGACGGCCGCCTGATCGAAGCCTACGGCGTGTTTTCCAACAACATCAATGCCTCGGTGCAACTGGAATGGACGCTGTTCGACGGCCGGCGCATGTACATCACCAAAAATCGCCTCAACGAAATTGAAGCCCTCGGCCAGATCAATTTGCAAGCCGCCGTGCAGCAAACCACGGCCGAAGTGCTGCTGCGTTATTACGACATCGTGCGCAGCCAGCAACAGGAACGCGCCCTGGCCGAGGTGATCGCCCTCAACGAAGAACGCCTGCGCATCGCCGAAGCCCGGCTGGCCGCGGGCATGGCCGCTCAAACCGACGCCCTGCAGGCGCGCATCGACCTCAATCAGCGCAAAGCTGACCTGCTGGCCCAGCAAACGGCAACGCTCGTTTCCAAACGCGAACTCAACCGCTTGCTGGCCCGCGACCCCGGCACGTCCTTTACCGTAGAAGAAGGTTTGCAGCCGGCCTACAACCCCGACCGCGAAGCCCTGTTGCAAAAAATCCAGACCCAGAACCCCGCCCTGTTATCGCTGCAAAAAAGCGCCGACGTAGCCGCCCTCTCCGTCCGGGAAGCCCAAACCCTCGGCAAACCGCGCATCGTCGGACTCAGTCAGCTCGGCGGCGCGCGCACCGACAACGGCGCCGGCTTCCTGCTCAACAACTCGTCCATGGGCCTCACCGTCGGCGCGCAGCTCAACCTGCCCCTTTACACGGGCGGCAACATCCGCCGGCAGGTGGAAGTGGCCAAAGTGCAGGCCCAGCAATCGGCCACCCGGCTCGATGCCCAACGCCTGGCACTCAGCGCCGCGCTCGACGACCAGCTGGCTTTTTACCAAACCTCGCGCCAGGCCCTGGCCCTGGAAGAAGAAAACGTGGTGAATGCTCGCGAAAACCTCAAAGTCAGCACCGAGCGTTTTCGCCTGGGCCAAACCAACGCTTTGGAAACCCAGACGGCGCAAAACAGCCTGGAACAGGCGCTGCTGCGGCGCAATCTGGCCTTGTATAATTTGAAAGTAGGGGAGCTGCAATTGAGGTTGCTGGCGGGGGAATTGTGAGATAAGATCATGGACAACCATCCCGCCCGGTTGATCGTCTTTTTCGGCGCATTTGACCTTTTTATTTAATGCAGTTTACCATGGAAAACCTTCCCACTCTTGTTGAAATAGCCCCCCGACACCTTGTCGGTTTGCATATACGCACCTCAATGGAAGCCAATCAGACGGCGGAGCTTTGGAAAGCATTCCGAATCCGGCTTCGGGAAATCGGCGCTCCACCGCCTCAAAAACTCTATTCCGTGCAGGTTTTTGATCCCGGCGCCAGTTTTGCCGCGTTCAGCCCCGACAGTTTGTTCGACAAATGGGCCGCTATTGAACTGGATACCGATGCGGTGAAGCCCGAGGGCCTTGATATTTTGATCTTGCCTGCCGGCTTGTACGCCGTTTTTATCCATCACGGGCCGGCCCATTCCTTTCCGGGTACGCTGCAGTTTATTTTTGGTCAATGGCTCCCGAATTCAGATTATGCACTGGATGCAAGGCCGCATTTTGAAATTATGGACGAGCATTATCACCCGCTTGACCCCGACGCGCGGGAGGAGGTTTGGATTCCGGTCAGAATAAAAGAGAAGTAAGATTAATTCCGAATTGGCCCAACGTTCCACATTTCCCCCGCTGCCCAATAAATTTGCCCGCCGAGGGCGCTAAAAGCCCTTTTTTGTCATGCCTGACCAGAATAAATCCGCCGTCGTCGTCGGCGCCGGCCTCGTTGGCTCCCTGTGGGCCGTGTTTCTCGCCCGTCGCGGCTACCAGGTAAAAGTATTCGAACGCCGTCCCCACATGCGCGCAGCCGGTTATTCCGGCGGCCGCTCCATCAACCTGGCTATGTCGGAACGCGGCTGGAAGGCCATCGAACGGGCGGGCATCCGCGAAAAAATCGAACCCGTGGCCATTCCGATGCCGGGCCGTATGATCCACAACCTCGGCGGCGATCTGGCTTATCAACCCTACGGCAAAACCGGGGAAGCGATCTACTCCGTATCGCGCGGCGGCCTCAACCTCGAACTGCTGAGCATTGCCGGCAGCTTCCCGAACGTCGAGTTTTTCTTCGAACACCGCTGCGTCGAGGTTGATCTGCAAAACCCGCTGATTACTTTCGAAGACCTGCGCAGCGGCGAGATCAAAACGCTCGAAGCGCCGCTGATTTTTGGTACCGACGGGGCGTTTTCAGCCGTTCGCTACGCCCTGCAACGCACCGACCGCTTCGATTACCGGCAGCGCTACCTCGAACACGGCTACAAGGAACTCACCATTCCGCCCGCGGCCGACGGCAGCCACCGCATGGACCCCAACGCCCTGCACATCTGGCCGCGCGGCAACTTTATGCTGATCGCCCTGCCCAATGCCGACGGCACCTTTACCTGCACCCTGTTCCTGCCCTTCGAAGGCGAAGTGGCCTTCGAACACCTGGGCAGCGACGAGACCGTACTCGGCTTTTTCCAGCAATATTTCCCCGACGCGGTACCGCTGATGCCTACGCTTCTGGAAGATTTCCGGACCAACCCGACGTCCTCGCTCATGACCCTGCAATGCGCGCCTTGGCAATGGCAAAACCGCATCCTGCTACTGGGCGATTCCGCGCACGCCATCGTACCGTTCTACGGACAGGGGATGAACGCCGGTTTTGAAGATTGCACTATCCTCGATGGCATGTACGAAGCCTATGGCGGCGACTGGTCGCGCATGATCCCCGACTTTGCCCGCCAACGCAAACCCGACGGCGACGCCATCGCTGAACTGGCCCTGCGCAACTTTATCGAAATGCGCGACCTGGTGGGCGACCCCAGATTTTTGCTGCGCAAAAAAATAGCCGCCCGTCTGCACGAGCGGCATCCCGACTTTTTGCCGGTATATTCCATGGTTACGTTCAGCAATACACCCTATCACCTGGCCCTGCGCGAAGACGACGCCCAGAACCGCCTTTTTGAACGCATCCTGGCCATCGACAACATCGAACAGAAATGGGACGGCCCGGAGGTGGAAGCGGTGTTCAGGGAATGGGTGGAGGGGGGTTAGGTTTTAGGTTTTAGGTATTGGGAAAAAGGGGCATTACTGCTCTCGAATCGGATTGGGGTTTCCATGTTTTGGGTGTTGGGTTTTGGGAAAAGGGGCATTACTACTCTCGGACAATGTCACGAGGCTAAGCCTCGCGCGAGCCGTGGTGAATTTCTGCCTGAATTCCAGACATATCCCGAGAGCAACAACAACCCTTTTATCTAAAACCTAAAACCCAACCCCCAACACCAGGCTTAGTTTCGAATGATTCGCATCGGGCGGCCGCCGTTTTCGCGCATCCGTTCGGCGACCATTTTCTGGAAGTCGGCTTCGCTGATCTTTTCGCCTTTTTTGGGGGCCGTCACCTCGTTCTTTTTCAGTTTGCGGAAATTCACTTTGGTGGCGACAAATTGCATTTCGCCGCTGTTGATGTCCAGTTCGAGGATCATGCCGGGCAGCAGTCCGAAGCCGGCGGGACCGGCCGAAACCGGAATCGCATCGGCAAACCAGGCGGTGATCTGACGTTTGCGAACGGTATCCTGCATGGTGGCTTCCATACAACTGTAACCCAGTATGCTTTTCGTTTGACCGGTAATTTTCCAGCCCGGCGCGGCCAGCGTGTCGTCGATCAGGTAGTTTTTGCCAAAAAATTCGCGGGCGTCGGTTTTTCGTCCCGCTTCAAAATTGCGGTAAAAAATCGCCTCCGGCCGCTGCATACGAATCACCATCGGGCCGCCACCACCGGGCTCGTCTTCCTCTTCATCGGGCAGGTTGTGAAACAGGCTTTCTTTTGCCGAAAACAACAATTCGGCGTGCGAGGTGCGCCACTCCGGGATCATGGCGCGCACATCGGCGGCATCGGGCGGAAGGTTGCGGTGCATATTGACTTTTTCGTCAAACAGAACGACGCCTTCCGTCTGCTGGCCATAAGCAGCAAAACCAGCCAGGGTAAACAGGGCGAGCAATAATTGTTTCATAATACTTTGGTTATTAGTTTTTTAAAATAAACAATCCAATATCTGAGGCAAAACTAGGCCAAGGCCGCCCAGAGGGAAGTTAATCGTCCTTTCTATTAGGTTAATTAAGGTTAAGCACCCGCAAACGCACCGAATAAAGCCGGTATTTTTGGGCCATGCGATTGAAAGAATTCCTGAGTAATACGCGATTTATCTGGCTGATCGCCGTCAGTCTCCTGCTACTGGCGGCCTTTCAGGTTTTTTGGCTGCGCAAGGTGTGGGACGAACAAAAGGAGGCTTTTATCCAGGAGGCCGACAATATTTTCCAGCGCACGGTGATCGCCCTGCAGGATTCGCTGACGCACCGGGCGATCCGCCGAAACGGCATTTCACCCGATACGTTCTTCATGCCGCTTCCTCCGCCCATGCTGGAAGTATCGGGGCTGCGGACCATGCGCCTGCGGGAAAAAAAACGCACCATAATGACCCGCGACTCGTCGTCGGTCGAACTGAAGTTGAAAAAGCAGGATCGCTCCGATCAGGTGCAGATTTTCGTTTCAACCCTCGAAAGCAACGATGGACCGCCCAATATGCCCGGGCTTGACCGGATTATGGCCAACTGGGAAAACAAACGCGATGAAAACGGTAAAAGGTTTGTTTTTAAAGTGGAGCAGGACACCATGGATGAAAACGAACTGCGGTTTCACTATACCGATCGTTTGCAAAAAGCCGGTTTGCCCGCCGATTTTCAACTGCTGAAATTTGAAGATTTCGGGTACCCCGACTCCGGTCTGCTGGCCACCGAACCGATGCACGCGGGTTTGCTCACGCACCGCTCCTACGCCGCCTGTTTTCCCGATTACCAGCCTTATATCCTGAAAAAAACCCTGCCGTTTGGGTTCTTTTCCCTGCTCTTGTTCGGTATTACAGCGGCAGCATTTTGGGTCATCTGGAAAAGCCTCCGACGGCAACAACGCCTCACCAAACTCAAAAATGATTTTATCGCCAATATCACCCACGAACTCAAAACCCCCATCACAACCGTCAGCGTAGCCCTGGAAGCCTTGAGCGACTTCGATGCGCGGCGCGATCCGGTGCGCACCCGCGAGTATCTGGATATTTCCAAACTCGAACTCGAACGCCTCTCCCTGCTGGTCGACAAGGTGCTCCGCCTCTCCATGTTCGAACAACAGGAACCCCGCCTGCGTATGGAAACCCTTTCGCTGGCAGAAGTCGTGCAACAAGTGCTGGGCGCGCTGCGCCTGCAAGCCGAGCGCCGCGGCGCCGTCATCGATCTCGACTTTGATCCAGCGCTTGATTATGCTGTTAAAAGCGATCGCCTGCACCTGTCGAGCGTCGTATTCAACCTGCTCGACAATGCGCTGAAATACACGAAAGGGGAAGCGCACGTACGGGTTGCGCTGCGGAAAGAAGGCGATTTGGTCAGCCTCAGCGTACAGGACAACGGGCCGGGGATCCCGTCGGATTACCGTGACAAGATTTTTGAAAAATTCTTCCGGCTTCCGACAGCCGGAGATACCCACGACGTCAAAGGGCATGGCCTGGGCCTCAGTTACGCCCGCCAGGTGGCGCGGCTGCATGGCGGCGACATCACCCTGAGCAGTACGGAACACGAGGGCAGCACTTTTGTACTGAGCCTTCCCGCGGCCGATTCAATAGCGGCTTAATACCTCGATCAGGATATCGATTTCCTCTTCCGTGTTGTAATAATGTGGCGAAATACGCAAGGCCCAGGGCACGTTTTTGCGCCCAAAATCGATCCGGGCCGACCCGATGGCGGATATACGGCAGTTGATCCGGTGGGCGGAAAGATGCGCCATCAAACGTTGCGGTTCCCAGGCGGGACTCCAGGCGGTCACAATGCCCGAAAGATTCGCGCCACGGTCGAGCACCTGTACCCCGGACAAGGCCGGCAGCATGCTTCGTGTTTTGTCTGCCAGTTGTCCAACGCTTTCCCGAAGGGCTTCCAGACCCGTTTCCAGTGCATATTCCACGGCTGCTCTGGCGCCCAGCATCAGGGCCGGCGCCATTTCCCAATATTCAAATCGCCGCGCATCAGCGACCGGCACGTAGGTGTCCGCAGCGGTCCATTGTGCACCGCGCATATCCGGCAGCAGCATCTCCAGTCCGGCGTCGAGTGCGCGGTCGGAGACAAACAGAAACCCTGCGCCGCGCGGGCCGCGCAAAAACTTGCGAAAAGTAGCCGCCAGAAAATCGCACCCGATTTGCTCCACGTTCAGGGGCATCTGGCCGGCCGACTGGCAGGCGTCCACGAGATACCAAATACCATTTTCGCGGCAGAGCCGGCCGATGGCTTCCGCGGGCTGTATCAGGCCGCTGTTGGTCGGCACGTGGGTAACCGCGACCAGCGCCGGCCGATGGGTGCGCACAAGCCGCTCCATATCCCCGAGGTCTACGCCGCCTTTGGGTGCATCGGCCGCGCGTACGATCCGGAGGCCCCGTTTTTGCTGCAGCGAGAGAAAGGCGATCTGGTTGGAAACGTAGTCGTTTTCAGTTGTGAGAATGACGTCTCCGGGCTGAAAAGGCACGGCGCTCAAAGCGCGGGCATAGGCGTCGGTGGCGCTGCCGGCAAAAGCGATATTCCGGGCCCGGGCGCCCAGCATTTGCGCAACTGCCATATAAAATTGGTCAATCGCGCCGGCTTTAAAGTCGGCCGCTTCGTAGCCGCCAATTTCGGATTCAAGCGCAAGGTAATCCTGCATGGCCTGCAAAACCGGGCGCGGCGGGAGGGCGGCGCCGGCATTGTTCAGGTGAATACGGTGCGCGCAACCCGGGGTGTCGGCGCGGTGTTCGGAACGTGTTTTCATAGCGGAAAAATTCAGCGAATCAAGGGCATGATTTGATTTCTAAGGGCCAGCAGTTGGGCAAATTGTTCCGGCTGCCGGCGGGCAAACAGGTGCGCAAATCGGTGCTGGCGCAAGGCTGCGGCGGTATGCAGCCATTTTTCAGTCAATAAACCCAGCGGAATAGTCGCCGCGGTAGCGGCCAGGGCCAACCAATTGTTGTTCAGCACGAATTTTGCCCCTTTAAAAAAGCCCCAAAGCGCCAGCGGGAAAGTGATGAGGCCGGCCAGAATTTTTACATTTGAACTGTAACCGATGTAAAGCCCCATTTTACGGTTGAGCCACGAAGGCAGGAAACAGGGCAGGAACCAGAACAGGTAGCCGATCAGAAAAAACGGAAAGCCAGCCAAGAGGGCGAGTGTTTTCAGGAAAATAGTTGTTCCCGAACCCGGACTGGCCGCCGAGAAGATACCGGCGTCGCTCAATCCCCGTTGCTTCATTTGTTCAAAATATTGTCCGACCAACCCGGAGAGCAAGGTATTGTCGAGGTGCTTTTCCACCAGCACACGGCTTCTGAAAAACTCCTCTCGCAAGGTTGCGGGTCGGCTGTTGTGCAAAAGCGTCTCCAGTCGGCCGGTGAGTTGTTCGCCCGCTTCGTCGCGGGTGTGAATGGTGAGCCATTTCAGGCGATGCTCCAGAAAATCGGTCAGGTTGTTGACTGCCGCTTCGTGGTCTTTTTTCCAGGCATCGGCCCAGTCGCGCGGCCATACGGGCGCGCCGACGTTGACCACCGAGTCGCTGCGAAACAGGTTGGGCGCATTGTACGACAAGCCGATGGGAATGATTTTGACCTCAAGTTGCCAGTTGTTGCGGGCCTCGGCGCCAAAACTGATACGGGCAGTGCCTGTTTTCAATTCGCGCACCCAGCGGTTCATCCAGCTGACGCCTTCGGCGGCGATAAACAACACGCCGCCTTTTTCGAGGTGCCGGTAACATTGCTCGAAGGTCGAGTCGAGGTCGCGGGCTTCGCCGTCGGCCACATCTTCGCGGCGTTTGACGGGGATGCAGAACAGCCGGCGCAGGAGCCAGTTGGATACCGGGTGTTTAAACAGACCGTAATTGGCCAGAAAAAACATCTCCTGCCGGATATGTATCCCCGACACCAGCACGTCCAGTAGGGTGTTCGGATGGTTGACGATCACGATAGCCGGCCCATCGAAACGCAGGTTTTCGCGGCCCAGCAACAGCCGGCGGCGATAAAAAACGACTATACCCAGCCACGACAACACGCGCAACAAGACGTATATCAGGCGAAGAAAAGGGTGGAGCGGAGCGTTGCGATAAGCCATTTACGGGGACAATTGACAATCGCCGTAAAGGTATCGATTCGCCACACTCAACGTATCACCGTCACGTCGCCTTCGTAGGGCACTTCCACGTGGTCGACAAAACGCACCAGTGCATACCAGGTAAATACGCCGTTGTTGACCGGGTCGCCCCGGTAGGTGCCATCCCAACCCTGGTTCAGTTCACCCAGGTCGAGGTCTTTTCCTTCAAAAATTAACGAACCCCAACGGTCGTACACCCGCAGCAGCAGAATACGTTCGGCGGCAGGACCGCCAAACAGGGTGAAATGGTCGTTGAGCCCCGGATTGTCGGGGGCAAAAGCGTTCGGCGCATAAATCGGGCGGTCTTTTCTGACTTTCACCCTGACCGTGTCCAGGGCCATGCAACCCGTCTCGTCCGTAATTTTGATCACGTACAACTGATCCTGAATAGCCGTCAGGTACGGTTCCGGGCAATCGGTACAATCCAGCCCGAGTCCCGGCGTCCATTCATACGTCACCGGCCTGCCGATCGGGGCGGTAAAGGTGGACACAAAAACCTGAAAACCGAGATCAAGCGTGGTATCGGCAGGTTCGGCGATGACGATCAGGGGCGGCGGCTGGGTGAGAGTGGCCTGAACGGAATCGACACACCCCGAGGCGTCCTGAATTTTAGCCCAATACGTGCCGGCAGCCAATCCGGTCAACGTATCGGTCGGTGCGTAGGTGATTCCGTCGGCGCTGAATGTGTAAGGCGGCCGCCCGCCTGAGCCTTCGAGGCGGATTTCTCCTTCGGGTATGCCGTTGCACAGCAGGTTGACCACATCGATCAGGTCGACGAGCAAATCGGGTGGTTCGGTGATGAGAACGTCGCCGGTGATGGTGCAATCGTTGCCGTCGGTGACGGTGACGGTGTAGGGTCCGGGCGGGAAGTTGACCGCCGTTTGGCTTTGCTGGCCGTCGCTCCACAGGTAGGAATAATTTCCGACCCCGCCGGATGGGTTGGCCGTGGCGCTGCCGTCGTCGAGGCCATAACAACTGATATTGATCGTATCGAGCGCGAGCGCCAGGGGCGGGTTGTCTTCCACAGTGACTTCGAAGGTGCCTTCGCAGAGGGTCACGTCGATGGCTTTGACCGTGTAGGTGCCTGCGGCAAATCCGTCTTCGGTATTGTCGGGGATGTAGCCGTTGCCCCAGTCGAATTCTACCGGCGGTTTGCCGTTGGTGACGATCAGCGTGATCACGCCGTTGTCGTCGCCGAAACACAGCGGCTTGTCTACCAGTACATCAGCCGTGAGGATGCGTTCTTCGAGCGGGATGTCGAAACTGGTTTCACAGTTATTGGCGTCGCGGATGACGAGGGTGTAGTTGCCTACTCCGAGGTTTTCCAGCGAGTTGTCGGAGGTAAACGGGCCGCCGTTCCAGCTGAACAAATAGGGCGGGGTGCCCGATTCTATATTGTTGATTGTGATGGCCCCGTTGGTGGCGCCATTGCAGTCGGGCGCGGCGAAAATGGTATCCACTTTTACGTCGGGGTACACCGTGACGCTTTGGATATCGGTCACCTGACAACCCAGGTCGGTTTCCAGGGTCAGCACCACGGGTTGGGTACCGGGAGTATTGAAGGTGACGGTGTGGGGGCCGGCTCCGTTGGCGGTGAGCGGTTGGGCGTTGGCGCCGAAACTCCATTTCCAGCCGGTGATTGCGCCCAGGGCGAAAGTAGAGTTATCGGTGATCGTGACCGGAGTGCCCAGGCAGACGGCTTCGGGAATGGTCGTAAAAGCCGCTTTCGGACCGAGAAAAGTGCCGCTGCCGCCAAATTCGATGGAAAAGCCGTTGCCCGTGCTGCTGAAATTGTTGACGCAGAGGGCATACGATTCGCCCGCCACCATGTCGAGCGGCGCGATCCAGGCATTGTCGCCCACGTCGGTGCAGCCGGCGTCTTCCGACACGTCCGTTTCGCCGGCCAGCAAGCCGGTCGGCCCCATGCAGGGGTTGGGGTAAAGTGTCGGGTCGGTGCCGGATGCCATGCAACGGACAACCTCTTTGCCCTGGCAATTCCCGATGCCGTTGGGCAGGCGATAAAGTACAAAATCGAGGTCGTCGGTGACGTTGAGCGGGCTGAGGGTAAAGGTCAAAGTGCCGGATGTTTCGCAGGTCCAGGTAAACCAGGTCGAATTGGATTCAAAGTTGCTCGGCGCTCCGTTGAAAAAGCACTGGGCATCGTCCAGTTCGGTGATATTGTTGCCGGCCCCGATGATCTGTTGTACGACGAAGGGCGATTTGTCGCACAAAATTGCCGCCGTCGGGCAATCGGAAGTAGGATCGACGGGCGGGTTGTAGTTGTTGAGACAAAGTTGGAACGTACCGGTAGCCCCTCCGAGGCCCTGTATTCGGATAAAATAGGTGGAGCCGGGGTAAAGCCCTCCCTGGTAGGCCTCGACGATATGCGCTCCGGGCGGCGCCGACTGGCATTCGAGCTGATTGATGGTGCCGCCGCAGGTGCCGAGGTACAACGAAATCTGCGGATTTTGAAGCGTTCCACCGGGCGCGTTGGCCGTTGCGCCCCGCACGGTAATGGTGACGTCGGTGTATTGGGCGGTAAAGGTGAACCAAACATCGTTTTGCGTCGCCGTCCAGCATTGGGGTGGGCCGTAGGTAGACGGGGTAGCGCCCACGTTGGTGTACGCCCCGACGGGACTGCAATAGTTGGTGACGTCGGTGATATTGAAGGGTGCGGTGCAATCGTCGTTGACGGGCTGCGCCATTGCCGCGAGTGTACAGCACGACAAAAACAGGAGGGTAAATGCGCGTTTTCTCATATGCAAGAGGTAGGGCAGAAAGGGATCGCTTTATCTCGTTAGACGCTTTTTAAGGTGAAATTGTTGGCTGCCCCAAACGTCAAAGTTTTCTTAAAAAACTGGCTTTCAGTCGTTAGGCTGTTTTGGGGGCAGCGAATTTCCTGCAAAATAGCATAGAATAGCCAAATTCCTTTGCCGCCGAAATGTGGTACTTTTGCCGCCATGCGACAGCACATTCCGAATTTGATCACACTCGGCAACCTGTTTTGCGGTTGCTGTGCCCTGCTGTGGGTACTGGCCGGCCGGCCGGATATCGCCCTTTGGTTTACGCTCGGCAGTTTCGCCTGCGATACGGCCGACGGGCTGGTAGCCCGCTCTCTGGGCGTATCGTCGCCCTTGGGCGTACAGCTCGATTCGCTGGCCGACGTGGTGAGTTTCGGGGTGGTGCCGGGCGCAATGCTGTATCGCTTGCTGTCTCCCCTGCCCTCCGCAATGGGAGCAACTTTTTATCCGCCGCTTTCCGCTTTGCCGGCGGCTTCCGGCCAGCCCGAGCTCTTCCTGTTTTCGTGGGTGGCCATGCCGGCATTTGTGCTGACGCTGGCTGCTGCTTTCCGGTTGGGCAAATTCAACGTCGACACCCGCCAGACGAGTTATTTTCTGGGTCTCAGTACGCCGGCCTGTACGGTATTTGTCACCGGTCTGGCGCTGACCGCCTTTTACAACCATTTCGGCATAGGCGCCTGGTTGCTGGCTAACAACTGGGTCGTTTACCCGCTCACCGCCCTGCTGTCGTGGCTGATGGTCGCCGAAATTCCGCTGGCTGGCATGAAGATCAAAGGCTTTGGCTGGCGCGGCAACGAGGCATTGATTACGATGCTGGCGGTGTTCGTCGCCCTGTTGTTTTTGATCAAAGAGCTCGCTTTTTGTGCGATTATCATGGTCTACATCGTCTATTCCGTTTTCAATAAAAAGGCCATCATTACCACCTGAAGTGATCACAACATATGACCAATGAAACATTTTTACCTTAAAAATACGCTGCTGACCTGTTGGGGATTGCTGATCGGCGCTGCACTCGGGGCGCAATCGTTCTATTACTACGATACCGAAGTCCAAAAGCGCGTCCTTGCCCCCGAGGCGGGCAAATTTTCAGTCACTTTCGAACACGGCATGGCGCCTGATTCGGCGCGGGTATTTTTGACCAAAACTCTTCCCGGCAGCGCCTCTTTCCAATATTTAGCGCCTATTCATACGGCGCTGGTCACAACGCCCGCCATCTCGATTGAAACTCTGCAGACCTTGTTGTTTTCCGCTCCGCAGGTACAGACGGTCATGCCGCTTTGCCTGACTGCCGACGGCGAAACACTCATCCCTACCAACACCGTTATCGCCATGGCGCCGGGAGTCGAACAAAGCGCCGATCTGGAAGAATACGCCGCCGAACTCGGGCTCAGCCTGTCGGAACGCATCGGTTTCGGACCCGCGACGGCGCCCGTGCTCGTCTGGGAGGTGCCTCGGGGCGGCAATGCTATCGATATGGGCAATCTGTTGTACGAAAGCGGTCTGGCGTTTTTTGCACAAGCCGATTTTTCTTTTCCGGGCTACAACGATAACCTGCCCGACGATCCTTTATTTCCAGACCAATGGTTCCTCAATCAGGCCAATGATATCGACATCGATGCACCCGAAGCCTGGGAACTGACCAACGGCTCCTCAACGGTCGTAGTGGCCGTGCTCGACGGCAGCGGCTACGACATGACCCATCCCGACCTGCAAAGCAAATTCATTGATCCGTACGACGCGGTGAACGACGACAGTGTGCCCGAACCGGAAAACGAATTTGCCAACCACGGTACGGCCTGCGCGGGGCTGATCGGTGCGGCGACCAACAACGGACTGGGGGTGTCGGGCACGGGTTACAACGTGTTGATTATGCCCGTTGCGATCGGTTTTAATGCCAACGCAACCGGGGGATTTACCACCAACCTTACCATAATCGCGCGAGCCGCCAGCCATGTGATTGCTCATCCAAATGTGGTTGCCGTCAGCAATAGTTACAGTACGGGTAGTTCGAATTCTATCTCTTACCGTTTGATGCAAAAAAACACGAGGGGTGGGCTCGGAGCGGTCATCTTGAATTCTACTGCAAACTCCGGTTCGTCCAATACGCCCAACCAGCCGGCCAAACAAAAAAGCGTGCTGGGCGTGGGCAACAGCAACAAAAGCGATCAGAGGAACGTCAGTTCGAACTATGGGCAGTCTCTGGACGTCGTGGCGCCGGGGACGCGCACGCCCACGACGGATCGCTCCGGCGCGGACGGTTATTCCGACGGTGATTACCACCCCGCTTTTACGGGCACCTCGGCTTCCTGCCCGATCACGGCAGGCGTGGTGGGCCTGATGGCTTCCGCCAATCCGCAGCTGCCGGGTTTTGCCCTGGAAGAACTTCTGCACTCGACCACCGACAAGGTGGGCGGCTATCCGTATGCACAGGTTCCCAATCGGCCTTACGGTACCTGGCAGCATGAGATGGGTTACGGCCGGATCAATGCCTATTCCGCAGTACTTAAAGCGATGAATTACGAGCTTGCCCTGGCGGATACGATGGTCCTTAACCCGGTGGAGGCCGTGGCCGGCCAGTTGTTTGAGGTCGACGTGCAAATCCGCAACTTCAGTTTGTCGAGCGTATTTTCCGGCGACGTGAACCTTGTGATCCGCTCCGTTTACGGCGATTCCCTGATGAGTCTGGGCGTGCAGAGCAACGTGAGCCTTTGCGCCAATTGTGCGTTGAGCAACCCTTTGCATTTTTCCGCAACGCCAGACCTGCCGGCCGGATTTTATCTGCTTGAATTGCGGTATCGCACGCCCGGCGGCAGCTGGCAACGGGTGCACGACGGGGGAGCGCAAAACGATCAACAGTTTGAACTGTTGAGCAATTTCCCCGACCTCTACGAAAACAATGACACCGAATCAGCGGCTTACGTTTTTAACCCCGTGTTTGTAAATGGCATAGCCACGGTCACGACCGAGGGCGCGAATTTTCATACCGGGACCGACGAAGATTATTTCAAAATCATCCTGCCCCCCGGCAGCCAGTACATTGTGCACAGTTGGGTGCAGAACTTTTATTCCGGCACCAGCCCCTACACCGCCAGCGCCAACGTCTCCTTGAACAGGGATACTGGTTGGACTGCGCCGACTTTCCCTTTTTATTCTGATACGCTGGTTTTTCAAAACGGTGGTACGCTAATGTTTCACCTCAATGGAAATAACTGGAACAACTCCCTTATGGGCTCGTATCAGTTGGGGCTGGTCATCACTAATTCGCAAATTGCAAACACCCCCGGCGACCAATACGAAGCAAACAACACTCCTGAAACGGCTTACCCGCTCACACCGGATTTTATCGACAACATTGCCAGAATACAAACGCCTGGCGCCACGATACACCGCTTCGAAGACCTGGACTA
>JADZFP010000560.1 GCA_020849825.1 Saprospiraceae bacterium | reverse complement strand
CACCGCTCACGACCGCCAAATCCAGGTCGCGATCGCCGTCGGCATCGAAAAAAACGGCGCCCACGTCCTCGCAAGTACTGTCTTGCACCAGCGCGGACGACTGTACTGCCGAAAATGTACCGGACGGGTTTTGCAGCCACAAGGCGCCGGGTTGCCATTTGGCGCCGCCGACGAAGAAGTCTTCCAGGCCATCGCCGTTGACATCACCAACTGCAAGGCGCGGGCCTTCGGTGGAGTTCATGTTGGGGATAAGGCGCTCGCGGCTGAATTCGACAAATTTGTTTTCGCGGTGCCGCCAGTCGGTTTCGAGCGGCGACTGAATTTCGGCAAACAGGCGCGGGCCGGAAACAGCCGGCAACAGTTTTTTCCAGTCGAATTTGCCTTTGGCATCCGACTGCCGCAAAGTCAGCGTTTGACCGGCAGGCACCTGGCGAAGCACCTGAAAAGCGCCGTCGGGCCACACCACGGTGAGTGAATCGATGGTCGAAGCGGCGCCCAGGCCGAATGTCAGGACCGGCTCGACCGACGACTGGTAACCTCGGGTCGGAAAATTTTCCTGGTATTGCCGCCCCTGCGGCAGGTCGAAAAACACCCTGGCGCCGATGCCGAAACTGTTTTTTCCTTCGCCGGCAAAGGCGCAGCGCAAATAATGACGATCCTGGCTGACCGGTTTTTGGGGGTCGAATGTGCGGTTTTTATACACAAAAGCGGGGTCTTCCAGGTTGTTGACCACCAGATCGAGGTCGCCGTCGTTGTCGAGATCGGCATAGGCCGTGCCGTTGGAATACGAGGCCTGCGTCATGCCCCAGGCTTTTGAAACGTCTTCAAAAGTCAGGTCGCCTTTGTTTCGGTAGGCATAATTGGCCAGTTTGATCTGGGGCATCATCTGCACCATCAACAGGTCTTTGTCGGCAATCACGTCGCTGTGAATACGCGCCTGAACGGAATCGGCTTCGATAAATTTGATGTAATCGAGGTCGTTGGAGCGGCGGTAAATGCCGTTGGAGACGTAGAGGTCTTTCCAGCCGTCGAGGTCGAGGTCGCAGAAAAGCGCCGACCAACTCCAGTCGGTGGCGTACACGCCGGAGTAGCAGGCGGTTTCGGAAAAAACGGGCTTTTGCGGGCCTTTGAGTTGGGGAAAGATACCGGCGTTGAGCTGGAGGTTGTTGCGGGCGTACTGGTGGTTGTACCCGTACGACAGTTTGAACTCAAAAATATCCATGGGGTCTTCGGAGGCCGAAGATTTCAGGATTTCGGGGTCGGCCGGCAGCATATCGAGGCTGATGACGTCGGGCAGGCCGTCGTTGTTGAAGTCGGCCACGTCCGTTCCCATGGAAAAGCGGCTGGTATGCCCCATGCAGGATTCCAGCACTTCCGTAAACGAGCCGTTCCCGTTGTTGAGATACAGGTAATCGTTTTCGTGAAAATCGTTGCCGATGTAGATATCGGGCCAACCGTCGAGGTTGACGTCGCCGGTAGAGATGCCCAGGCCATAACCAATGACGGACGAATAAATACCGGCTTTTGCAGTGACGTCGGTAAAGCGCTCGCCGTCGTTGCGCAGCAGACGGTCGCCCGCCGTCGGGTGGGGTTTGTAGCGCAGGTCGGTCACGGTGCCGAACGTACCGTTGTTGTGGGTGGAATGGTTGAGCCAGAACATATCGAGGTCGCCGTCGAGGTCGTAGTCGAAAAAGGCGGCCTGGGTGGAATAACCTTCAAGGTCGAGTCCCCAGCGTTTGGCTTCTTCGGTAAAAACCGGAATACCGTCGGGTCCGGCGCCCCGGTTGATATACAGCAGGTTGTGACCGCGCAATATTTCCTTGTGGTTCACCCGGCTGACGTAAATGTCCAGTTTGTTGTCGCCGTTGACGTCGACCATGGTCACGCCGGTGGTCCAGCCGAATTCGCCGGCTACGCCGGCCTGTTGGGTCACGTCTTCAAATTTGAAACCGCCCCGGTTGAGGTAAAGGCGGCATTTATCCTGATTGGAGGTAAAATACAGGTCGCACAGGCCGTCGCCGTTCACATCGCCTGCCGACACGCCGGCGCCGTTGTATAGGTATAGGTAGGTAAAGATGTTGAGGTCGGCCCGTTCTTCGAGGTGGTTGACGAACTGGATACCGGTTTGGTCGGCCGGGAGCAATTCGAAGCGTTGGGGTTCGTTGCTGGTGGCAGTATTGTCTTTGTGACCGGAATTACAGGCAAGCAAAAAGGCGAGGGCGCTCCACGAGATCAGGGAAAACGGTAGTTTTTGCATCGTCGGGTTCAATTTTCCATCAATTTGAGGGACAAAAATCGGTTTTTTAGGAAAAAAGAAGAGGCTGTACATAATCAACTTATGCAACAGCCTCTTCTGTCAAATCAGCCGCGGTGGCTTAGTAACCCGGGTTCTGTTTCAGGTTCGGGTTGGCGTCGATAGCCGTTTGCGGAATCGAGAACAGTTTGCGGTATTCCGGCGAAGCGGCTTTGTTGGTCCAGGCTTCGTTGAATTTACCGAAACGGATCAGGGCCTGGCGGCGGTGAGCGCCTTCCCAGTACAGTTCGTAGCCATACTCATTGAGCAGTGCATCGGCCGAAACCGTCACGGAGGGCACGCCGCGGATACCGCGAACGGCATCGAGGTCGCCCTGGCCGCGGTCGCCGGTTCCAGCGCGGAAAGCGGCTTCGGCGCGCATCAGGTACACGTCGCCGACACGGAAAATCACAAAGTCGTTGCCCGAGCGGGAGCCGTAGGTAGCATTGTTGTCGGGAGCGTATTTTACGACGCGCACGCCTTGTGCTTCGTTGGCGCCGTTGAGCGGGCATTCGACGGTAAAGATAAGCGGGTTGCCACCGCGATCGTTGAGCGGGGTGCCGTCGGCTTTGAACTGCTGGCCTTCGAGGAAGCCGAGGTTAAAGCCGTTGATCGCCTTCCAGCTGTCGTCTTTGAAACGTTTGTCGGTCTGGTCCCACTTGTTGTAGAAATCGGCGATCGTGGTGAAGCCGTTCCAGGGCGAGTAAGTGTTACCCGGGCCGAAGGTTTGGTTGTAGTGCAGGGTACGCATCGGCTGGTGAATGTTGGCATTCAGGCCCTGGTTACCTTCGAAGGTCGTCACGAAGATCGACTCGTCGGCGTTGCTGGTGCGGTCGCTGTTGTCGGGTTTGAAGATACCGAAATAGTCGGCGTTCAGCGCGTATTTACCGCTGTTGATGACGTCGTTGCAGGCTGTAACAGCTTCGTTGTACTTAGCGCCGGCGCCCCAGGCTTCGCTGTTGAGGTACACTTTGGCGAGCAGGGTCTGGGCAGCCGTTTTGGTTGCGCGGCCGTAGGGAAGTTCGCCTTTGTCTTTCATCTGCGGGATGATGGCGTTCAGTTCCGTGATGAGCCACTCGGTAGCCTCGGCGGAGCTCATGATTTTGGACGGCGGAAGTTTGAAGTCGATTTCTCCAACTTCGCGGTACGGCACCTGGCCGAACATGTCCACGGTGCAGAAGATGTAGAACGCGCGCAGGTAGCGCAGTTCGAGCAGGTATTGCGCCTTGTCGGGCACACCGGCATCGGGGAACTGCTGGATGGTCGTAAGCGAGAACACACACTTGGCCTGGCCTTCGCTGAGCGTGTTCCAGGCATTTTGGATAAATGCGTGGAAGGGGTCCCAGCTGTGGGTGTGCAGGGTACGCCAGATACCGTTGTCGTCCCAGTCGGTACCGCGGGTCGGGCCTTGCATTTCATCGGTTACGTGCTCTACCATGCCGTACCAGTTGCCCTGGTCCATCATGTTCCGGAGCGGTGCGTAGCCGGCAGCCAGAAACTGGGCAGCATTGGCGGGAT
>JADZFP010000559.1 GCA_020849825.1 Saprospiraceae bacterium | reverse complement strand
GAAAAACCGCAATTGTCCGACAAACCCGGAAAAGGCAGGATGACATTGGCCGAACAATCGCCGCTGCTGACGTACGCGGTTTGCGCTGCCGGCGCCACGATGGCCGGCGGATCGAGGTCCTCCACTTCGAGCGTGGTAGAAGCGCTGCTGTGGTTGCCGGCGCAGTCCTGGGCATAATACGTAATCGTATGCAGGCCCACCGGCAGGAAAAAGCCCGTTGCCGGCGGATAAGGTTGCTGCGGGCCGCCATTGACGCTGAAAGTCACCACAGGCGGAATTTGCTGTACCGCCATGACGTAGCCCAATTGCGCCTTTGCCTTTCCGCCCCCGCAGACCAGATTGATCGCCGTGGCGCCGGTACCAAATGGCGCCAGTTTGAGGGTCAGTGTACCGTCGGTAAGCCAATTGTTCAACAAATCGTCGGAAATGGTCAACATGGTCGTGCCATTGCCGCATTGGTCATCGGTCGGCATGGTCGTACCCAGCGGATAATTGTCTTCTCCGAGAATAGTAAAGAACTCCCCGGCCGACTCGGCGTCGACCGATTCCAGCTGAATGGTCAGGATGGCGGAACCCACGACCGGCATATTGGGCGGCAGGTTGGGCGAGGGCCAGGAAAAAACGACCGTATCGACCGGACTGCTGTTGAGCGGCAGGCCGGAGGTATTTTTCAGGGTAACGGTCGACTGTAGCAATATCGTACTGTCGGTCGAGGTACAACGGTCGTACAAAGCCAGCGGCGTAGGCACCGATACTGTGGCGCCGCACAGGCCCGGTTCGTTGGGCCTCGCAACCGAATCCTGCGGCACGATTACCGGACCGGTATTGTCCTGCACGCTGATATTTTGGGTGTACACCCGGCTGTTGCCGCAGTTGTCGGTCACGGTCCATTCGCGGCGAATCATGTAATTGGTCCAATACGCGCAATTGGCCGGATTCGGATCGCGGAGTTCGGTTTCCAGGAAAGTAATCTCGGGCGCCTCGTCGCAATTATCGTTGGCCACCAGATTGTCGGGCGGTGCGGGAATCGCGTCGCATTCGACAAAAACCGGCGCGGGCACGCCGCTCAAAGTCGGCTTTACCGTATCCTGAATATTCAGGTTTTGTTCAAAAAAACCCGTGTTCCCGCACACGTCCGATACCCGCCAGATATACGTCAGCGTATAGGAGTCGGCGCAGGAGCCGCCGGTGAAAATCTGATCGAACAACTCGGGCGAACCCACCACGCCGCTGCACAAATCGGAAGCCGTGGGTGGTGGCGTCAGGGGCTGAATTTCACATACCAGCACCGTATCGGTAAATCCCGTAAAACTCGGAGGCTGGTTGTCGATGATCAAAAATGACTGGGTGGCGGTAGCGCTGTTGCCGCATTGGTCGTAAGCGGTAAAGGTGCGCGTGACGGTATAGGTGAAATGCGCGCAGACGCCCGGGTCCGGGTTTTGCGTCGAAGTTTCTGTGATCAATAGGGTATCGATCTGGCCGCAGGGGTCCGTAGCAACAAGGTCGACCCCGATTTGTGGCAAGGGCGGCAAAGCCGGGTTGTAGCAAGGGAAAGTATCGGCCGGGGGCACCAGGGTAAATACCGGGCGAACCGTGTCCTGAACAAAAATTTGCTGGGTGGTAGCGGCGGAATTGCCGCAATCGTCGGTAGCCGTCCAGGTCACCAAAGCGGTGTAATTGCCCGCGCAAACAGTATCCTGATAAGCCACCGTACGAACCACAGTGGGGTTCAGGTCGCAATTGTCGACGGCCGTGCCGGGAAAAAGAGCGGGAAGCGCGGCGGGGCAATAAACGGTATCCGTCGGCGGCACACCCGAAATGAGCGGCGGCAGGTTGTCGATGATCCGGAATCGCAGTACCCTGGACGTGTCGTTTCCACAGTCGTCGGAGGCGTTGAACGTCACATCGACCCACCAGTTGCAATCATGCGCGGGCGGTTGTGGGTATGGGCCCACGCCGATGGTCCCGGCGCCCGTCTGGCCATTGTCGGTGATCCAGGTAAAGTCGGCCTCCCACGAAGGTGTCGAACAATCATCGGCCAGGGTCGCGTTGCCGTAGTTTTCGATCCACGATTGCAGGGCCAGCACGTTGCTGTTGCCGCATTGTTCGTCGGTCACTGCCGGACCGATTATTTGCGGCGGCACGGTATCGATGGCGCCGAAAACGCCCTGACCGGCAAAAGTGAGCGGTCCGCAGGCATCGGCCACAAACCAGTCGACCCGCACATAGCCTCTCACCTGGGCATAGGTCTGGCTTCCCAGCAGCTGAAATCCGCAGCCATTGGCAAACGAAGCGAGAAAGTCATTGACCACCCCGGCGGAGTCGCGCACCTGACCGTTTACCTGCATGGTATAAGTCAGCGGGCCCGGACAGGAATCGACGGCGATGATCCCCGCCTTGTTGTGTATCCAGTCGGCCAGTTGGTCGAGGTGGTTGTTATCGGGCGGTGAACAGGCTACCACCTTGTCCTGCGCATCCTGCACGACCACGGGCGCCTGGTTGTCGGCACTGTTGAACACGACGGTTTGTGTCGTATGGAGGTTGCACTGGTCGGTAGCCCGGAAAGTGATCGTCAGGGGTTGGATGCAGCCGGCGGGATACGGATTCGGCGCCGTGTTGCTGTACACGACAGGCCCCGTGGCATCGGTGGCGAAGAAGGCCGACATCTGGGCATTCAGCCAGTTATTGTAGGCGCCGGGCAATTGCGAACAGGGCGCCGAGCCGTTTTGCGGCACCACAAGGACTTGCGGAGGCAGGGTGTCTTTGTAAACAATGATGTTTTGGGTAAAAACCGCCTGGTTGCCCACTTCGTCGGTAGCCGTCCAGGTACGGGTAAACGAGCCGCCCTGGCAAATCGCCGGCGGCGTGGTTTGGGTAAATGTTTTTATCAAATTCTGGGAAAACGTGCAGTTGTCGCTCACCGGCAGATCAGGCGCCGGCGGCACCTGGGTAATGGAATTGACCACAAATGGATTGCTCATGCCCGTCAGATCGAATTCCGGCGGCGTCAGGTCTTTAATCATTACGGTAAAGCTGAAATTCGCCATGTTGCCCTGGTTGTCACCCACCTTCCACCACACGATGAGGGTCACGCCCGGCGTCCATTCGTCGGTAAACTGAAAACCGGACATATCCGGATCAAATTCGGATTGGGTAATCGTGGCGCCCACGGTGGAGTTGACAATTGGCGTACCCACGCTGCCGGCCAGCGTAACGCTGCAATTGGGCCCTACCCCGATCATACTGGGCCCCGGGTACGAAAAGGTGAAAGCCGATTGCTGGGCAGACAGATTGTAAGCAAAGGTGAAGATCACCAAGGCCAGCAATACGGGTAGCGCCCGTGGGGGGATGCGTAACCGGTTTTTCATACTGATGGAGGTCAAATGCGACGCAGCCGGGAAACTGCAACGCGATGTTCATGGTTAAAGGATTAAATATCAGTGTTTTCGGGCAGAACTGCGCCTTTATTCGTCGCCGCTCAGTTTTTTATCTTTTACCTTCTCATTCAAAAAGGCATTGATTTCATCCACTTTGTAATCGCGGACAATCTCTCCAAACTCATTGATCCGGATGTCCATATCCTTGATGTCGCCGTGTACTTTGGGCTTTGCCTTGTCGGCGTTTGCCGGTGTTTTTGTTTTTGTTTTCGTTTTTTTAGCCATTGTCGATGAGGATTTGAGGATGCGAGGATGCGAAGCAAACGAGCCTCTATGCCCTACCCTGCCGATACGACAGCCTGGTTGAACACCTCGACGGCCGTCCGCAGGCGGTTGAGCGTTTCGGTTTTACCCAGTAAAGCCGCCATGTCGAACACCGCCGGTCCTTTCATGGTGCCGGCGAGGGCCAGGCGCAGCAAGGGCAGTACGTCGCCCGGTTTAAGATGCTGTTCCTGAATAAAGTGCTTCACTCGTTCTTCGAGCGCAGGCGCGGCAAAGTCGTCCGTTTGTTCGACGGTGGCGACAAGCGACTCAAAAACAGGCTGTTGCGCAGGGATCCATTTTTTCTGAATTGTTTCAAAATCATAATCCCGCACCGGCTCGAACAGGTAGGCGCCTTGCCCGGTAAAGTCGGGCAGGAAAGTGACCCGTTCTTTCATCAGTGCCGCGGCCTGGCTGAGATAAGCCTCATCGGTCCGGTAGCCTTTGGCTTCGGCATAGGGCCGGATCAGGCGGGCCAGTTCGGCGTTGTCGCTGGCCTGGATGTATTTCTGGTTGAACCATTTGGCTTTTTCAAAGTCGAAGCGCGCTCCGCTTTTGCCGATATGTTCGATGCTGAATGCCTGCACCAGTTCGTCGAGGCTGAACATTTCCTGATCGCCGCCGGGGTGCCAGCCGAGCAGGGCAAGAAAGTTGAGAGCGGCGGCGGGCAAAAAGCCCGTTTCGCGGAAGCCGGTAAAACTGTCTTCGGGCGTTTCGCCTTTCCACGACAGCGGGAACACCGGCATACCGAATTTGGCGCCGTCGCGTTTGCTGAGTTTGCCGTTGCCCACGGGTTTGAGGATGAGGGGCAGGTGGGCGAATTTGGGCATGGTATCCTGCCAGCCGAAACCTTCGTACAGCAACACGTGGTGCGCCGTGCTGGGCAGCCATTCTTCGCCCCGGATCACGTGCGTGATGCGCATAAGGTGGTCGTCGACGATATTGGCCAGGTGGTAAGTCGGCATGCCGTCGGCTTTGAGAAGCACTTTGTCGTCGAGCTCGTCGCTCTGAAACACCACTTCACCCCGGATCAGGTCGTGTACCGGGATGTCGCGTCCCGGTTCCACCTTCAGGCGGATGACGTAAGGGACTCCGGCGACGATGCGGCGCTGCACTTCATCGGCGGGTTGGGTCAGGCTGTTGTCGAGGCTGAGGCGGGTACGGAAATTGCAGGTAAAATTCTCTTCTGCGTTGCGTCGTGCTTCCAGCGCCTCGGGCGTATCGAAAGCGTAGTAGGCGTGGCCGCGCTGCACGAGTTGTTCGGCGTACTGGCGGTAAATGGGCTTTCGGTCGCTCTGGCGGTAGGGGCCGTCGGGGCCGCCGCCGAAACCCTGTCCTTCGTCGGGTGTGAGGCCCAGCCATTGCAGCGATTCGATGATATAATCTTCGGCGCCGGGCACGTAGCGGCCCTGGTCGGTATCTTCGATGCGCAGGATAAACGTGCCGCCGTGTTTGCGGGCAAACAGGTAGTTGTAAAGCGCCGTACGCACCCCACCGATGTGGAGCGCGCCGGTAGGCGAAGGGGCAAAACGGACGCGGACGCTCATGTATAGGCCGGTAAAAACAACACGTTAAGGATAAAGCGACCGATGAAGTTTTATTCAAACCTCATCGGTCGTTGCTTGATAATTTTTGGTCAAAAACAGACCGTCAGGGCGCGAAAACGGCTTTTTCAGGCGGCCAATCCGGCGTCCGGACGTAAAATTAATGTCACAGATACTAACTTTCGGGCAAAAGTAGCAGTTTTCCCCGGCAAATTCCTCCCCTCACCCGGTAGTCCAAGCGGCACAAATCCATGTATTTGGTAAAAACACCCAAAATTATTCAGGCCCTGCGGCCCGCTTTCATGTGGCGCTTGCCCAGCGAGGAACAAGTCGTACACCTCACTTTCGACGACGGTCCTATCCCCGAGGTCACGCCCTGGGTGCTCGATTTGCTGGCGCAGTACCAGGCCAAAGCCACTTTTTTCTGTGTGGGCGACAATGTGCGCAAACACGCGGCCATCTACCAGCGCCTGCTCGACGAGGGGCACAGCACGGGCAACCACACGTTTCACCACCTCAACGGCTGGCAAACCGCCGACCGCACCTATTACCGCGACATCCGGCAGTGCGCCGAGGTCGTGCACAGTCCCCTGTTCCGCCCGCCTTACGGGCGCCTCCTGCCCCGGCAGCGCGCCTACCTCGAACGGCGCTACCGCATCGTGATGTGGGATGTGCTGAGCGGCGATTTCGACACCTCGCTCAGCCCCGAAGATTGCCTGCGCAACGTGCTCGACAACGTGGAGCCCGGCTCCATCGTGGTGTTTCACGACAGCCTGAAAGCCGAGCCGCGCCTGCGCTACGTGTTGCCGAGGGTGATGAAATATTTTAAGGAGCGGGGATGGCGGTTTGAGGGGATTGGGGTGTGATCCGTCCGGGTAGTTGCGACACCGTATTTTTTCATGGCCGCAGGGTTTGTACACGTGGTTGCCTCCCTACCAAGCCCTTGCCCCCTCCTCCCCAGGGCAGACACATGAACACTGAATAGCGCCAATTAAAAAATTCAAATTATTGATAATCAGTTAGATTACATGATTGCAGATTAGATGATTTAAGAAGTATCCTTAACGTACACCACAACACTTAGTCGAGTATAAAGCGGTCAACGCTACGACCATCAGCAATCTTAAATCATGTAATCTGCAATCATGTAATCTGCAATCATGGAATCTTAAATCATGTAATCTTTTATTTTGACCTTGCAGGTGTTTATGCCTCCATTTATATGCGTTCGCCCTTGCCCCCTCCTCCCCCTGCGGGCGGCGCTCCGCCTGCCGCAACGCCGGGTCGTTGCCGGCAAGGGCGTTGCTCACAGGAAAGCCGGAATAACTATCCACTGACCTGCAGGACAAGAACGGGGCAATAGGCAATCTTTTATTCCATAGGGAAGATGGGATTGGTTTGACAGGGATAAAAATAGAAGCAGGGGCGTTATTGCCGAGTTTTTTTGTCAAATGCAGGCAATTTCCAGCAGCCAAACCACCCTTCCGCGCGTTCTCCGGTCACTTTTCCGCGAATTTTCCCGAAACTCGCCTTTCATTTGTCCGTTCGTTTTTCAACGGACTTCCATTCACCAACCACAATTTTCACCATGAAATTGATGTACCGCCTGTTTGTCGTGGCGAGCCTTTTACTGACAGGCCTCGCCCCGCTGTTTGCCCAAAAAGAACTGCGCCTGCCGCCGGGCGTCCAGAAAATCACTTCGGTGGAGGGCATCACCGAGTACGCCCTGCCCAACGGCCTGCGCGTATTGCTGTTTCCCGATGCTTCCAAGCCCATTATCACGGTCAACGTAACGTATAAAGTCGGCTCGCGCCACGAAGGCTACGGCGAAACCGGCATGGCTCACCTGCTCGAACACCTGGTGTTTAAAGGCACGCCCAAACACCCCAACATCCCGCAGGACCTGTCGGAACACGGCGCCCGCCCCAACGGCACCACCTCTTTCGACCGCACCAACTATTTTGAGACCTTCGACGCCACCGAGGAAAACCTGCGCTGGGCCCTCGACCTCGAAAGCGACCGCATGGTCAATTCCTACATCGCCAAAAAAGACCTGGAAAGCGAAATGACCGTGGTGCGCAACGAATACGAGCGCGGCGAAAACGACCCGGGCTCGGTGCTCTACAAGCGCATGCTGGCCGCCGTGTTCCAATGGCACAACTACGGCCACTCCACCATCGGCGAAAAATCGGACATCGAACAGGCGCCCATCGAACGCCTGCAAGCCTTCTACCACAACTACTACCAGCCCGACAACGCCGTATTGGTCGTGGCCGGCAAAATCGATGAGCAAAAAACCCTCGGCCTCGTGGTCGAATACTTCGGCAAAATCCCCAAACCCGAACGCCAGATCATCCCGACCTATACCCGCGAACCCATCCAGGATGGCGGTCGCGTCGTGACGCTGCGCCGCACCGGCGAAGTACAGGTGTACGCCTGCATGTTCCGCACCCCCGCCGGTTCGCACCCCGACTACGCCCCGCTGGCCGTACTGGCCAGCATCCTGACCGACGAGCCCTCGGGCCGCCTGTACAAATCGCTGGTTGATACGAAAAAAGCCGTCAGCGTGAGCGGCAACGCCTCCGGTTTCGCCGAAGGCGGCATTCTCGCCTTCTTTGCCGACGCCCGCAAAGACCAGTCGATCGAAGAAGTGCAAAATACCCTGCTGGCCGGTCTGGAAGACCTGAAAAAGAACCCGCCCACCGCCGAAGAGGTAGAAAAGGCCAAAACCCGTATGCTGAAAAACTGGGAGATGTTTTTCAAAAGCTCCGACCGCGTGGGCCTCAACCTGTCCAACTACATCGGCTACGGCGACTGGCGCCTCATCTTCCTGTACCGCGACAACCTGGAAAAAGTGACGGCCGAAGACGTCAACCGCGTGTATCTGCGCTACGTGAAGGCCGACAACCGCACCGAGGGTTTCTTTTACCCGGAAGCCAACCCCAACCGCGCCGACGTGCCCGACGTGCCGGATATCGCCGCCCTGCTCAAAGACTACAAGGGCAAACCGCCGATCGCCCAGGGCGAAGACTTCGACCCCAGCCCCGACAACATCGAAAAACGCACCCTGCGCAGCAAACTGCCCAACGGCATGAAGTACGCCCTGCTCTCCAAGGAGAACCGCGGCGACGCCGTCAACGCCAGCTTTACCTTCCGCTTCGG
>JADZFP010000558.1 GCA_020849825.1 Saprospiraceae bacterium | reverse complement strand
TGTTGTTGGGCGCTCAAGGGGCGCTACAGCGCGCTACCGACTACTGGTTCACGATAAAATACATGCCATGTACAAAATCATTATTATCCACAGCCTGCGAGGATGAGTGTTGAACCACCGCCCCGATCTTCCAGGTGCCTGCTCCGGGAGTAAAACAGCCACAAGCAGAAAAGATGTTATAGTTGTTTGTCACAGTGGCTGCCATAAAAGTGCCCCCCAAGAAGCTGGTGACATTCCCTCCCGAATTGTTTTGGTAACCCAAGCCATACTGTATTAAAACAGTACCGGATGTTGTTCCCAAAGGAGAGGAGGCCCATGCGCAAATTTTCTGGTTGGCACTGACAGTTACGGTTGCTGTAGGCCCGGCAAACACATATGCGTTGTTCGTATTCGGGATATCCTGGATAGCCCCCGACCAGTTGTTGGCGATAACGATCCCTTGCGCGCCCTGTGGCCCGGGAGGGCCCTGTGCTCCCGCAGGCCCCACTGGCCCCTGGGGGCCCGCCGGGCCAACCGGCGGAGTGGCCCAACTGGCCGTGCCGTTGGCATCACTGACCAGCACCTTGCCGTCGCCGGGTGCGCCGCCCGCGATTTTCAGCTGACCCGCGATTTCGACGGTGCCGTTGTTGTTGACGACCAATTGATCGGGATTGGCGCAGGTGCCGAGTGTGATTTTACCGGCTTCACAGTTTTCGATTTTGACATCCTGATTGACCAGGCCGACAAAAGCGCCGTCGTTGCCACCGCTGCCGTTGCCGCCATTGGTGATTTGCAGCCAGGTGAACGACTGGCTTTGGTCGTGGATGTGCATTTTTTGCAGGGGGGCGGCAAGACCGATGCCGACCCTTTTGCCATTGTCGGTCGTGGTGAGCGCGGCGCCGTCCATCCAGCCGCTGCTGCTGCCGCCGGGCAAGTTTACCGTGCCGCCGCCGTTGGAGAGCGTGAGCTGGCTGCCGTTGAGGGTAAGCTGCTGGAGCTCGTTGCCGGGGTTGTTGTCCGCATCACCTGTGTTGGTGATGGTATTATTACTGATAGAAATGCCGTTGCCGGCCGTGTACGACCCGGCGGGGCCTTGCGGGCCTGTTGGACCGGCGGGGCCTTGTGGGCCGGCGGGACCTTGTTGCCCGGCTGGCCCCTGCGGACCTGCCGGACCTTCGGGGCCAGGCGGGCCAGGCGTACCGCCATTGGCGGAGAAAAGCGCATACGGCACGCTCAGCAATTCGCTGCTGCCGACGATATTGTAATTCGTACCGCCCGCGGGATCGGTCTCGGTTTTGATAAAATACGGACCGTTGGCCCAGTCGATAGTACCGAAATTGCCAAAGACCGGCGTGCCGCCGCCGATGGCGAGGCTGGCCAGGCCGTTGGCGTTGGTGGTCGTGGAGTGGGTTTCGACAAACACGGAGGCGCCGAACAGGGACCCCTGAATGATGCTGATCCGGATACCCACCGGGTTGTTGGCGACCAGGGCGCCGTTGCCGTCGCGCACGACGCTTTGATAACTCATACGGCCAGGAGCCTGGGCAAAAACAGCCGCGGCGAACAACACGAACGCCGTAAACAGGAAGAATTTGATTTTCATGGTTTAATGGTTTTTAATGATTTGAAAAGATTGAATAGCGCCCTGATCGTTCGAGACCGTTAAAAAATAGACGGCCGCTGGCAGTTCGGCCATCGGGATGCGGGTTTCGGCGTCGCTCGTTTGCTGCTGAAACAGCAGGCGGCCGCCGGCATCGTAAAGGGCGACCGACAAGGCGCCCCACAGCAACGGATCGGCCGTGAGCAACACATCAGTCGCCGTCGGGTTGGGCCGCACGGCACATTGCAGGCGCAGGCCGGGGGGCGACGTAGCCCCTACGGAAAAAATCTCGTAAGGCTGCTGAACGCCCTGGATGACCGAACCGCCGGCCTGATCGACGGCGGTAAACACCGCCTGCCCGACCGTGTAACTGGCCGAACCGCCGCCGCCGCTTGCATCACCGCCTGCCGCAGGCGCCGACGATTGCGCGAGAGCGCCCGTCAGGCGCAGCGACAACAGGCAGAGGAACATGATTTTAAAGACTGTACTTTGCATGGTACTGCTTTGGAGTTGGGTGAAAGAATATGGGTAATTGGTACAGGAAAACAGCCGGATAACCCATGGGCATTGGGAGGCTGCCGGCGCAGGGCAAAAAAAAGGGGGCGGGCCGTTCGGGTTGCAATATTTGGCTGGAAATGACTTGGAAATATGAATGATTAGAGCAAAGATCCAGTGTGTTCAATTCGGCATGTCCAGCAGGAAACTTCCCCGAATTGTGTTATATTTATTCCGTCTATTGCCGTACAACTTTGACCAACTTACCGGTCATTATGCATCCTCGCACACCTCCAATCTTCTGTTCATGCAAACAATAATACCTTGCTCAGGCGCCTGGTCTGTTATATTTTTCCTTGTTCTGTCGTGCTTTCAACTAAAAGGTCAAAACTGCCCTCCAAAGGAATTCATCATTGAAAATATAAACAATGAATGCCTCTGCCCAGGCCAGCCGGCAACCTTTGCAGTTACAGGACCAGCTGGCAACTATGAATATTGGTGGTTTAATGGTCAAGTGGGGAATCCGGCAGAACTGATCGTTCCGACATTTCCTATTTATGTCAACATAGTAGATGAAAATGGCTGCGTTTATTTCACTCAATTCAAATATTCCAAGTTTTGCGTTGACCTGGCGCTGACAACTGATGCGCCCAAATGCGAGGGCCAGCCAATAACCCTGAATGTATCCGCTTCGGTAATTACAGGTTTTCAGAATTACCAAACTTCATTTCAATGGTCAAACGGCGCCTCGGGAGCCAGTACAACGGTCAGTACGGCGGGGGCGTATGATGTCACTTGTTCGATCGTAGGCGGCGTTGGAGCGTCTCAATCTTACTGCGCAAAATCGGCCAGCATCACGGTTGAAACCTTTCCTCTTCCCGAACCGGTTATCGAGGGGCAAACAACCATTTGCCCTGGCGAAACGGTTGAACTGATCGCAACCGGAGGGCCTTTTGCCACCCACAACTGGTTTCCCCTTTCCGGACAGGACGAGACGCTCAGTATCCAGGAGCCCGGCAATTATTCGCTCTCCGTGACGAACGAATACGGATGTAAGGGCACTGATAATTTTACAGTAACAGGACTGCCGGGCACCAACGTTGTCATTATCGGGCCGCCCCAAATCACTTGCGCGGATACCGCGGTTATGTTGAAAATACCTGGAATGCACCATCAGATACTATGGAGTACCGGGGCTGATACTTCTTCGATCCTTGTAAATACCGGTGGGATGTATTCCGTGACCGTCACCAATGCCTATGGCTGCACGGCTGAGGATTCTCACAACCTGACAGGTACAACCGTGCTGCAACCACTAATCAGCGGCCCGCAAGGCATGGTCTGCCCGGGCGATACGGTTCATTTGGAGGCCTCGGCCAATTTCTCTTCCTATCTCTGGACGGGTGGCTATACCACTGCCGGAATCGACGTAACGCAGGGCGGCGTGTATACCGTTACTGTGACCAATACGCTGGGTTGTTCGGCGACTAAAAGTTTTACACTCAATGTGAGCCCGGTGGTACAACCCAGCTTGTCACTGCCAACCTGTGCCGGGAATACTCTTCAATTGACCGCCCTGGGAGGTCCGTTTGCGCTATATGCCTGGTCTAACGGCGACTCTACCGCCCAGGCGACGCTGATACAGGGAGGTAATTATTCCCTGACGGTCGCCAACGCGGCAGGCTGCACGGCTACGGCCACGACAACCATCGACAACGTTCTGTTCGCGACTCCATCCATTGTCGCCGACACATACGTCTGCGATGGCAGCCTGTCGCTTCATGCCACGCCCGGTTTCGAACATTATCTCTGGTCGACCAGCGATACCCTCTCCGCCCTCACGGTGTCGAGCAGTGGTTTGTACAGCCTGACAACGACCAATGCAGCAGGTTGCACGGCCACTGCGCTGTTGGGTGCCCAAATCCCGCCGCCGCCAGTCACTGCCCTGAGCGGCGGCGGGAGCTTTTGTCAATTATCCGATCTTCATCTGACCGCCGATCCTGGTTTTTCCGCCTACAACTGGTCGTCCGGACAAGTCAACGTTGTCTCCATCAGTCCGGATCAACCGGGTGATTATACGGTCACGGTTACAGACGTTTATGGGTGTACGGCGTTGGCAACTACAAGCATCAACCTTCACCCCGAATCTTCAGTTCAAATAGCCGGCCCGCAGGGGTTTTGCCCGGGCGCTGCGGTTGCACTGGAGGCCACACCCGGTTTTGCCGCTTATTTGTGGAACACGGGTGAGACTACCTCGAGTATAAGTTTGTCGCAAAGCAAACTGGTGTCGCTGACCATTACCGACGTCAATGGATGTACAGCGGAAAGCACTGTTTCGGTTGGCCAATTTTCTGACCCGGTTGCACAAATCACCGGTCCCGGTTCGATTTGCAATGGAGGACAGGCAAACTTGAGCGTATCGGGTAATTTTATGCAGTATGAATGGTCCGACGGCACACAATCCGGCAGTATCACTACGGCTGTTGGGGGCGAATTTTCAGTCACGGTAACCGATGCAAACGGCTGCCGCGACACGGCTTATTACACATTGACCACCGGCGCTCAACTCAGCCCAACCATCGCCGTGCAACCCAACTGGTGCCAGTCGTCGGTGACCCTCGATGCCGGGCCCGGTTATTCGAATTATAATTGGTCGGGCGGCTTCACAGGGTCTTCTATTACAGTACATACGCCCGGTTCATACAACCTGATGGTCAGTGATGCTTCCGGATGCAGCGGCACGGCACAGACAGACGTAACGATCCCGGCGCCGTTATCGCTAAGCCTGAGCGGTCCTGCAATGGTGTGTCCGGGCGCCGGCGCTGTTTTACAGGCGAGTGCTGGGTTTGTCGGGTATACCTGGCCCGACGGGCCGGGCGATGCCAGTTGGCAGGCTCCGCACAGCGGCGATTATACCGTGACGGCTACCGATGCCCATGGTTGTACAACATCGGCGGCATTTTCTGTCGGAGCATTTAACGCCCCTGCGCCGCTGCTCGCCGGACCGGCAGCAATCTGCGCCGGCGACTCCGTTCTTTTATCGGTTAGTCCGGCATTTGCAGCGTATGAATGGTCGACCGGCGACTATACCCCGGCGATTACCGTGCATCAGAGCAAAACATACGACGTTACCGTCACCGACGACAACGGCTGTACCGGCTCAGTCAGTCATTTTGTGGATCTCGTCAGCGCTTTTACGCCCACAGTAACCGTACAGATTGATCCCTGCCTGGGCATTGCCCTGCTGAATGCAAGCCAGGGTTACGTACTTTATCAGTGGTCCAGCGGTGCGCAAACGCCGGTAGAACAGGTTGACGCCAGTGGCAATTACGACCTGACGGTGAGTGATGAATGGGGCTGCACGGCAACGACATCCGTATCAATCAGTATTCCGCCTCCATCGGCTGTCGGTATTGTCGGTCCGACCAATATTTGTCCAGGCGCAGTATCTACGTTACAAGCAACGCCGGGTTTTGTTGTATATGAATGGTTGGGGGGGGAGGCTTCGGCGACGTTACCCATCACACAGGGCGGCGACTATGCCTTGACGGTGACCGATTCCAATGGCTGTACAGCCAACGCTGTTTTTACGGTAAATGAATGGGCCGCCCCGGCGCCACTTATCGACGGGCCGGCGGCGATCTGTGTCGGCGAGGTGGCTAATTTGTCGATTGAGCCCGTTTTTAACTATTATCAATGGTCGGAAGGAAGCACCGGGACCGAAATTCTCGCAACGCAAAGCGGCGCTTACCAATTGACCGTCACCGATGCCAACGGGTGTACCGGTACCGGCGTTTTTGTACTGACGGTTCACGATCTACCAACGCCAGAAGTAACCGAATTGCCCTACCAATGCGACGGCACGCTCAGTTTGCAGGCCCCTCCCGGCTCTGCGCAATATGAATGGTCGAACGGATTTTCCGGGGCAATACTCCAGGTGTCGGCAAGCGGATTTTACACCCTCACGGCGACGGACACCAACGGCTGCAAGGGCATCGTCACGGCGCCGGCCGTCGTGCCACCGCTACCGGTTGTGACTGTTTCCGGTATCGCTGCAATATGCCAGGGCGGCATTGCAATGCTCAGTGCCACGTCCGGTTTTGATGCCTACCAATGGTCGTCCGGGCAAACTGGCGCTTTCATAGCAGTCATGCAGCCTGGTAATTATGGGGTGATCGCTACCGACGCCTGGGGCTGCACGGCCGCTGCCGATTTTTCAGTTACCGTACATGCGCCCGACCTGATCGAGTTGGAAACGCTCACCTGTTTTGCCCAGGATACCGGCGTCGTTGCCCAGTTTTTGCACAATCAATACGGTTGCGACAGCACCATTGTCGTTATCACGCGCCTTTCGCCGCCCATGTTGATAGATGTGGTGGCGAACAGCGATTACAACGGCTCGGCCGTGTCGTGCGCAGGGGCTTCCGATGGTTCGGCGCAGGCGCTTGTCAGCGGTGGTACAGCGCCCTTGTCGTACCAATGGAGCAACGGCGCCACGAACGCCAGCCTGAACGGTCTGCCGCCGGGTGGTCTCGGCCTGACGATCACGGATGCTGCCGGTTGTTCGAAAACCGTGGGTTTGCTGCTGA
>JADZFP010000557.1 GCA_020849825.1 Saprospiraceae bacterium | reverse complement strand
TAATGGGATAATGTGCTAATGGGATAATGGGATAATGGGATAGCGGGGGAATGGGATAGCGGGGGAATGGTGGCAAAGGTAGTAGAGGTTTCGGGCTTGTGAGCGGGGGCAGGAAACCCTTGCTCAACAATTATCCGCCCATGGCTTCAGCCATGGGAACCCGATCCGGATAGACCCTGGTAAAGCTCATAAAGCGCCACGTACCGCTCCGCCGTTTCCGACATCAGTAAGGGCGCCTGTATCTCCGCCGCATGGCCCAGTCCTGCCACCACGGCTTCGGCCAATACCTCGTCCGATCCGGCGGCAAACCCCAGTTCCGGAGCGATGCCGACCGGCGTGCTCACAACCCGGCAGCCCTGCGCTGCAGCCTCTGCCAGTACAAAACCAAACGACTCAAAATCAGCCGAATGCAGCAAAACTTTGGCCGAGCGCATTTTTTGTAAAACCTGCTCCCGAGGCATCGTGCCGCCAAACCGCAGGTTTTTTTCGAGTTCGAGCCGCTTGCACAGACTTTGCAAACGGCCGCGCTCCGGCCCATCGCCGATGAGTTCCGCCTGCAGTCCGGGAATCCGGTCGGCCACCCTGCGCAACACACGCAGCCAGCGCGCCCAGTTCTTGACCGGCAGCAAAGACCCGACGCCCAGCACATCCAAAGGCCTGGATTCAGGCGTTATTTTCGGAATATCGGCCTCGCGAATGCCCCAGGGGATGATATGGGCAGCGCGCAAGCCCGTGGTTTTTTCAAGCGCCGAGCCGTGAAATGCCGACAGGGCTACCAACCGGGGCTCGTTATGTTGAGATAAATATTTCAAATGACGGTGATTGACCGGCAGTACGTCCTGACCCATCAGAGTGGTCAGGTGCGGGGCGCCCGTGCGGTACGAAAGCCGCGCGCCGGTCTGCGCGGCCCAGGTTTGCCAAAAACTGTGCAGGATGGCCGGCCGGGCGTTTAAAAGCTGCTGCCCCTGCCGGAATGCGCGGCGCAGCGTCCGGAGTTTCCGCCAGAAACGATTGCGTCCGTTGCAGGGCCATACCGGTATGCCGTGCCAGTGGTAGGGCTTGCCCCGAAAAGGATATTCCAGGGCAATGACCTGTAAATCAATCCCCCGGGCGACCAGTTCGTGGGCCAGTTGTTGCAGTGGCGGGCTACAATTGTGGTCGTTTTCGTCGGCCGGGAAACCGGGTGTGAGCCAGATGACACGCATGAGATTTTGGAAAAATAGAGGCGGACGTGTATTCGTCCGCCTCCGTATATGCAGACGACCGCGCTTTAATCGGGCGGCCGGAACGACGGCGGTCCCGCCCGAAGCGGGATTCCACCGTTTTCTTGGTTTATCGTTTGACGAGTTTGCGGGTCATAGTGCCCCCCGCGTCGTCGCGCAGCGTCACAAGATACAGTCCTGCGGGCCAATCTCCAGTTTCCACCTGCACCTGATGTTCGCCCGCGGAAAAGTCGGCGGCAGCGACGAGCGCCTGGCGTTTACCCGTAAAATCAAATACTTCAATTTGAATACGCGCACTTTCCCGCAATGCAAAATCGACGGCAAAGATAGCGCCCGCAGGGTTGGGATACACCTCCATGCCGCTCATCGAACCGGCATTTTCCGAAGTGCCGCTGATGACTACGCCGGCCGGCAAGGGCACGAATTGATCGAGATAGAGCCGGTATTCGCCCGCCTGGAGCGAAAGCGAGGTCGTTCCTGAGGTAACGTTCAGCGTTTCACCCGTGTAGTATTCGTACCAGGTGCCGGTCGTCGGGAAGGCCACACTGGCGGTTGTCGTAGTGGTGCCGACATTGGCCACCGAAACCAGGCGCAGGTCGGAGCCATTGAGAACAACGGATTTGACTTGCCCGGAGCCCAGCCCCGCAACCGAGTAGTCGGTCGTTTCGAAGGCATCGAAATTGTTGCGCAAATGCAGCAAGGCCTGCGTCACGTCGTGCAGACGGCGGCGGTAGGGGTTGTCGAGAAAATCCCAGCGGATGGGCTTCGGATCGGTGCGGCAGTTGTTGTTTATGGAGCCGTCGGGGCAATAGTTGATCGGGAAATCATAGCCCATTTCCCCGAACTGCCACAACATTTTCGGCCCCGGAACGGTGTAGAACAATTGCTCGATCATCTCGATGCGGCGCATGGCGGTGGGCAGGCTTTTAATGTTGTACGAGCCCACCACGTTGCCGTAAGTCTTGCATTCATAGGCGATTCGGTCTTCATCGTGGCTTTCCATGTAGCCGATCAGGTGAGGCACCGACCAGGTGCGTGATTTGTAATCAACGCCGGTCAGGTTGGCGCTGGTGGCGGAACCGAAGCCCAGGGCCACGTCTTTGTAGCCGCCCCACATGTTGCCCCAGAACATCATGCCGTATTCAGCCAGTTCTTTTTCTTCGGTATTGACGGCAAAATGTTCCAAAATGACGTAGGTCTCCGGGTCGATGTCCCAGATAAAATCGGCGTAATCCTTCCAGATGGCCACCCGGGAGGCGTCGTATTGTCCCCAAAGGGCCACATTGGAGCCGGAGTTGAACTGGGTAAAGCCTTTGGACAGGTCGAAACGGAAGCCGTCGATCTGGAACTCTTCGAGCCAATAGCGCACGCAGTTTTTGACGTAGGCTTTGGTGGCCTGGCTTTCGTGGTTGAAATCGTTGAATACATTGAAGGGGTGCGTCGCAACGGGGTTCAGCCAGGGGTTGTTGGCGGCCGGCCGGTTGTTGGCGGCGTCCCAATAGAGTTGCGCGAGCGGACTGGCGCCGGTGGCCTGGTTGAACACTACGTCGAGAATAACGGCGATATCGCGTTTGTGGCACTCATCGATGAAGGTTTTGAGCGCTTCCGGGGTGCCGTAGTATTTGTCGAGCGCCTTGTGATAGGCCGGGCCATAGCCCCAGTTGATGTTGCCGTCGAATTCATTTACCGGCATGAGTTCGATAGCGGTCACGCCGAGCGATTCGAGGTAATCGAGGGTATCGGTAAGCGTTTGGTAGTCGTGGCGGGCAATGAAGTCGCGCACCAGCAATTCATACACGACGAGGTCGGTCTTTTTGGGGCGCTGGTAGCCGCTGGCCGTCCAGTTGAATGCCGGCTGGGCCGTTTGCAGCAAGGACACCACACCGGTGGTTTTGCCGTTGGGGTAGGCCGGAATATTGGGCCAGGTGAGCGCCGGAATGAAGGCGTCGTTCCAGGGGTCGAGCACCAGGGTGCTGAGCGGGTCGGCGATTTTCAATTGGCCGTCGACGAAATACTGGAAGCGGTAGATCTCGCCCGGCGTCAGGCCGCTCAGTTCGAGCCACCAGGTATTGCCATCGAGGCTTTTGCGCATTTGATAGTTGGGGTCGGGCAGCCAGTTGTTGAAGTCGCCGATGACAAACACGTTGGATTTACCTGGCGCGTACAAAGCCAGCCGGGTTTTGGTTTGATCGGGTAAATAGTTGATACCCAGTTCGGTACCGGCGGGCGGGTCCTGGGCGGGCAGGTTTTGGGGAATGACGTAAATAAAGGAGGAGGTATCCGCGTCGTTGGCCGTGGTGGCGATGAATTGCACGGTGTGCAGGCCGCCGCTGCTCACGTTGATGGTAGCCTCGAGCGTCTGGCCCGTTGCGGAAGCCACCTGTACGCCGTTGTCTTTCAGCACCAGGCTGGCCGATTGCGAGGCGGCAGCCGACACCGGTATTTGTGCGCCGATATTGGTCAGCAGGGCCGGAGCAGTAGGGGTGAAAAGAGTCGTCAATAGCCCGCTGTTGGCGGGGTATACGTCGTAATAAATATCCGAGCCGTCGGCGGCGCGGCCCACGATGCTGCCGTTGGTATTGCGGAACACAAAGGCGAGTTGCAACACCGTTTCGCCGGGCTGAATGTTGAAAAAACTCTGAATGGTGAACGTTTTTTTCCAAAGATTGGGGCTCACGAAGGTCATGGCGCCAAGCGGATCGGCAGCGCCCCAGGTAGTCACCACGTGTTGCCAGTTGGTCGGCGAGGTGCTGGCCGTGGTAATCACGCCCATGTGCACATAAACGGGCGAAACACCTGCCAGGGCGCCGTTGCCCTGGTCGGCATGGAAATAAATCGTGACTTCGTCGTTGACGGTGGGAAAGATGGGTTCGCAGGTAACCTGGGCAGAAACGAAAAAGCTGGTCAGGATGCCTGTCAGAAGGAGGAGCAGTTTATTCATCATAAAAAACGGTTTGGAATAAATGAAAAATCCCGTTTTTGCCGTGTGGCGCGGCGAAACAGGATCGGGTATTTTCAAAAGCAAAGAAAAGTCTTTCTCTCCGAAAATCAGGGCAAATCGGGCGGCCTGACGGATTTTCGCAAAATCTCGGCCAGCCATCGAAACCGGTTGGCCCAACGCGACATGTCGACCACCATTGTTTTTCGGTCTTCCAGGGGCAAAATCCCCTCCCTCTGCCCTACCCTTCTGTAATGCGCCAGGGCCACCCGTGCAGTGGCCACGAGGAAAAACAGGGTCGCCCAGGCTTTTGCGCCCCCCCGGCCGGGAAGTGCCAATAAGCATTGACGGGTGTGTAGCACCTGTTTTTCAAAAATATCGACCAGCCCCGGCACGTCGTTTCGGGATAAAAAACGCAGCGGCAAAGTCGACGCCGTGCCCGGCGATTGCGCATCGAACCAAACGTCGAACACATCGTCGCACAATTGAATCAATTGCCCGAAGGCATACCAGGCGGCGCGCTCGGCCACAGGGGCAGGCGGACTGAGCAGGCTGCGAAAAAGGAGGACCGAATGGGCGCCCTTGCTGAGTCCCTCCGGCTTGTCGGAGAGCTCCCGAACCGTCTCGGAGCGGTACACTGCGTCGAGTTCCGCCTCGAACGGGCCGCTTTGTTCGAGCGTGAGGGCGCTGCGTACGGCCTGCAGCAAGGGCCAGGCCAGACCGCGCCCATCCAGTGCTGCGCCTTTTTGTTTCCATCCGATATCGGAGGGCGGCGCTGTGCCCTGCTCGCTAATTTCGTCGAAATAAGCGGCCAAAGCCGCCATTTGTACAAAAAGGCGACGCTCACGGGCCGAACGCCCGCGACCCGACCGGGCGGAAAATACGGCCGCCAGATAGGTAGTCCCCCAGTAATAATGACGAAAACGGCGGCGATTCCACCGCCACACACCCTGCAAACCGGGTTCCCGGCGTACCGCAAACCACCGCAGCCAGGCGCTCCCAAAAACGCGCAACAAATGCCAGGCAGCGCTCAGGCGACCCATCAGGTGATTTTTTTACCGCCGGGCAATGCGCGCACCAGCAGAATGGCCACAAAGGAACTCAGGGTGATCATTGCGGTCAGGATGGGCAGGGTTTTGGCCGGATGAAAGCGCGTTTGCCAGTAGCCGACCTTCGACCAGAAATCGAGCAGCAACACGTGTACGAAATAAATCCCGAAACTGGCGATGGCAAATTCACGCTCTACGTCCAGCAGGGGACGGCGATTCCAGGTGTATTTGGCCAGCAAAAACCAGCCGGCGGCGCAGAGGCCCACATTGGGGGTGAGGTAGTCGTAAAAATAGGGGTGAAACTCGTGGCCGTATTTTTTACTGGCCCAGTAGGTGCCCACCGCTGTGGCTACCGTGCCCAAAACGACAAGTCCGCCGGCCACCCAAAGCAACTGCCGGCGCGTAAAGGGCCAGGGCGACAAATGGCCGTGGCCCCCGGCTTCATCGAGGGTCGGCTTGTTGCCCAGATAATACCCTAAAACGAAGTAACCCAGGTTGTTGCAAAAGAACTCCCAATAAATGCCGATACTGATGTTCCAAAAAACGTACAGGATTTTATAACCCCAGGAGGCCATGGCGCAGAGGGCGAACAGGTACCAATAGTCGCGCTCGCGGGCCGTCCGGACCCAGGGGCGCATGATCGGATATACCAGATAAAGCCCTACGATCAGGTAAATAAACCACAGGTGGTAATGCACCTTGTTTTCCACCATGCGCACCCCGGCTTCGGCGAAAGTGGCCGGCTGGCCCGAAGCCAGGTGATTATAAATATTGTACACCACCATCCAGGCCAGCGAGGGTACGATAACGCGGGTGAAACGGCGTTGCAGGAAATCGCCCAGCGGGTAGTCTTTACCCAGCAACAAAAAGCCGCTCAGCATCACGAACAGCGGCACAGAGGGCCGGCAAGCCGAATCCCACCAGTTGGCAGCCCACCAAAACCAGGAGTCGAACGCAGCGTAGCCATGCGCAACAGGCGCCGAAACGTGTATACCGATGACCATCACAGTGGCCAGGTTGCGCAAACGGTCGGCCCAGGCCAGACTGGCAGGCGGGGCAGGGGCGGAAGCGGCTGTACTCATGGGCAGTGGTTGTTCGTTTTGCCCGGCAAAGTACAACGTCGAATGGATTCTGCTAAAAGTCAATTTCCAGCCCGTCGAAGGCGAAACTGACCCCTGCGGGCAGCCGTTTGCCGGTTTCTTCCACCCGCCCCATTTCATGGCTCACGTGGGTGAGGAACGCGCGTTCGGGCCGGATGCGTGCGATCAGGTCGAGCGCTTCTTCCAGGTTGAGGTGCGTGGGGTGGTCTCGGTGGTGCAAGGCATTGATAACAAGCACTTTCAAGCCTTCGAGTTTGCCCAGCTCCTCGGCGGGAATGGTCTTGACATCGGTGAGGTAGGCCATTTCATCGATGCGGAAACCCAGTATGGGCAAACGGCCGTGCATCACCCGGATCGGTACGATTTTCAGCGTGCCCAGGCGAAGCGGAGCGGCGGGATCGATGGGTCACAGAGCGATGCGGGGCAGCCCGGGAATGGGATGCCCGAACCCGTATTCGAAGCGGCGGCGCACTTCTTCGCCCACGCGGGGCAGGGCAAACACGGTCATGGCCCGGCCCGACCTAAAGTTGAAAGGCCGGATATCGTCGAGGCCGATCACGTGGTCGTTGTGCTCGTGGGTCAGCAGGATGGCATCGAGGTGGCGTACGCGGGCGCGCAGCATTTGCTGGCGCAGATCGGGGCCGGCGTCGATCAAAATGTTGAGGTCGCCGGCGCTGATCAGTGCGGCGGAGCGCAGCCGGTTGTCGCGCGGGTCGGCTGACGTGCAAACCGGGCATTCGCATCCGATGACGGGAACGCCCTGTGATGTACCGGTGCCGAGCAGCGTAATTTTCAAAATCAGGAGAGTTGAACGGGGACAACGGGGCGCCTGAAAAGGCGGGTCAAAGGTGCGGAAGGCTCAGGATTCCTCCTGTTGTTTTTTCCATTTTTCGATCAGATCGCGCGATTTTTCGGACAATGAGTCGACGTCGAACGCCATTTTACTCAGAATATCGAGCAGGCAATTGATCCGTGCCTCGGTGTCGAAAAAACGATTGACCACGGCCACCCGTCGTTGTTCAACGATGCAGTAACCGCTTTGGAAATTGCCTTTTTCGTAGCGGATCGTGTAGTCGAGTTCGCCGAAGAGTTCTTCAATTTTTTTCAATGTCGTTTGCGTGTAGCGCATGGTGCCTTGCGTGATCGTTGGGCAGCTGCTCGACCGGTATCCGGGATTTTTGGCCGGAAAATGGCGTTTGCTCATTCCCGCTTGTCCAATTACCCCGTGCCCGTATCTTCGCCGCGAATTGAACACAAAAGTATCAAAATCTGACGCCATGAAAGTTTGTTCGGCAAGTGTAAACATGAAATACCGGGCCTTGCGCTTTTTCCCGGCAGTTCTCCTCCTCCTGATGCTCCTCCCTGAGGGGGCCATCGCCCAGCGACAGCAGCGTTTCAAAGCGGGCATCATCGCCGGCCTCACCGCCTCGCAGATCGACGGCGACGAATCGGCGGGGTACCATAAAGTAGGATTGCAGGGCGGCCTGCGCGGCGTGGTGATCCTCGGCGGCAAACAGGACGCCAGTGTG
>JADZFP010000556.1 GCA_020849825.1 Saprospiraceae bacterium | reverse complement strand
GCTACGATCGGTTCCTGAAGCAGTTCGCTACCGTCGAGGTACTGAAGCAGCAGGGGCAAAAAACGCGTATCGAAATCGGTATTGAACACGGTGCGGTGCGACTCCATGAGACATGCCAGGCGCAATTTGGCGCCGAGCAGATACACGTCGAGCGCGCGGCCCACGGCGGCCAGGTTATTGTCGCGGGTATGGCCGCGCGATTCCATGGCGGCGTATTTTTCCCATTCGAGGCGGTAAAGCAGGTGGTAGTACTCGTTGTCGCGCGGCATTTTGTCGAGATGGGCGCTTGCGCGGCGAAGTACGTGGTCGAGCGGTTTGCCCGGAAATTTGCGGCGATACACCGAGGCGAGTTGCAGGTCGGCCTCGACCGGGTGTTGTTCCCAGGCGCGCTGGGCGAGAAAATTTTCGATCCGGGCCAGCAAAAACGATTGCAGGTGCCTCCAGCGAAGGTCGTCGAAGGTGATGCCGGGATAGGAATACCCGTAAGCGTCGGGCACATTGGGCGCCGGGCTTTCCAGCAAATATTCCCAAAGGCGGCACACGTCGTTGCGGCGGTTGAAATATGCGCTGTTTAAAAATGCCGAACATTCCCGTTTTTCCGGCCCACTGAGTTGTGAAAATAAAACAAATAACTTGTTTTCAGTCATTTAATAATTTTATACGCAAATTTACTTTTTGACAACTAATCCAAACTGTTGTTTTTTTGTGAAATCCCGCCCGGCATTTTTGCAGCGTTAAATTCTATTTGCGAAGGAAAAAAATCCGTTGTCACATGAACACATCACACCTTTTGATTCGGCTTCTGATCTGCCTGGTTTGCCTGCCTGTTTTTTTGCACGGCCAGGGCTGGGAGCGCACCTATCCCATCAACCAACGACAAGCACAGGCCGTTCTTCCCACTCCTGACGGGGGCGCCCTGGTATTGGTTTCGCCCAGCAGCGGCTCGCTGGCCAGCGAATTGCAATTGATAAAAACCGATGCAAACGGCTTTGCGCTCTGGACGCAGGACGTACCCACCCCGGGTAACGATTTGGCAAACGATATGATTGCCACCCCCGACGGCGGCGTGGCGATCGTAGGAATAACGAGCACTGGCCCCAATGGGTTTACGGACGCCTCGGTGCTCAAATACGACGCGCAATACAACCTGGAGTGGCATAAGACCTTTGGTTTGCCCGACAAATACGAAGGCGGCCGCGTGCTGCTGGCCGATGCCACCGGCTATTGGCTGACCGGCAACTGGGGCGAGTGGCCGGTGTCGGGTTTTGTCGCGCGCCTCGATCTGCAAGGCAACGTGGTGTTTTCCACGACGGCCGGGTTTAATTATTTTACGGTGAGAGACATGGTCCTCCTGCCTGGCGGCGGCGTGAAAGTATTCGGTTATGGAAACCCTTTGGGGCCGGGTAATTTTAGCCGTATTCTCACCAACTCCTACGACGCGGCGGGTAATTTGACCGGACAAACCGAATGGGGAACCGGCAATAACAGTTACAGCTTGCTCGACGCCGAACCGTCGCCCGATGGCGGCCTGTTGCTGAGCGGACGCATTGGTTTCCAGTCCTTTTTACAAAAACAGGACGCACAGGGCAATGAAGAATGGCAAAACGTGTACCCGCAAGTGCCGTCTCTTTACCTGCTGGAAACCAAGAGCAAACCGGATGGAAGCGGCTACCGCTTGCTGATCAAAAATTACACCGGCAACGATGCCGTGGGCTTGATGGATATCGACCTGGCCGGCCAGACCAACTGGCAAAAAAACTACGGCGGCGGCGCCTGGACCAGCACCTTTCACATGACCCTGCTGCCAGACAACTCCTGCCTGATCGCGGGTTCGTACAACAATGCCTGGTTTACCGGGCAGGACAAGCCCTACGTGATCAAAACCGACCCCGACGGCAACTCTTTTTATTCCGGCGTGAGCGGCAAAGTGAGTTTCGACTCGACCAACAACTGCGCGCCCGGCGCCGCGCTGACCAGCAACCTGATCCAGATCGAAAGCAGCAACGACGACGTTTTCTGGGCCAGGAGCGATGCCAACGGCAACTATTACCTGCCGCTCGACTCCGGCGACTATCAGCTGAAACTCGTGGAGCCCAACCCGGCCTGGGTGCTTTGCCAAACGGTTATTCCGACCGATGTCATGCAGGCGGACACATCAAACAACCTTGACTTTGTGCTCATGTTCCAGCCGCAGGCGCTCGACAGCGTGTATGGCTACGCTTTTTACGACGTCGACGGCGATTGTTTCTGCGACTCTTTTGAAACAACCGGCTTCGAAGGCCTGACGGTGAATCTTTATCTCTACGGCGGCGGCGCTGTCAATCAAACCTATACCACCACCACCGATTCCAGCGGGTATTACGTTTTTGATCAATTGACGGACGCCAACAATTCGATGGGCGCCAACGTCATCATCGAATGGCCCTCCGATTCTTCCGATCTGTACTGCGCCTTTACCGGCTGCGCCGGGGAAGATGTCTTTACCTTCGACGACGGCCTGAGCCACCAGTCCGATTTCGGGTTCCAGTGCGACACCCTGCCCGAGTGCCCGATCATGGAAGTGGATATTGCCACCTGGCAGATTCGCCCCTGCTCGACCAGTTACTACGTGGTGACCTACCGCAACATCGGCGCCGAACCGGCCACGCCGGCCACGGTCGACGTGACAATCGACCCCAGCCTGGTCGTTACGACGAGCAGTATCCCCTGGACGGCCGTCAACGGCAACGTGTACACTTTCTACCTGGGTAACCTCAATCCGGGCCAGGGCGGCACCTTCCAGATCAATGCCGTGGCGCCCTGCAGCGACCCCGCGGGCACGACCTACTGCGTCGAGGCGCATGCCTACCCCGACACCTGTTCGCTGCCGCCCGGTCCCGACTGGGATGGTTCGCAGATCGTGGTGACGGCCGTATGCGACGGCGACAATGTCATCTTTACCATTCAGAACGTGGGCAGCGGCGACATGTCGCAGGCGCTCGACTACGTGGTGGCCGAAGACAACGTTATGCTGATGATGGGGCAGTTTCAGCTGGCTTCCGGACAAAGCCAGCAGGTGAATTTGCCCGCCGATGGTTCGCTGTTCCGCCTGGAAGCCGATCAGGCGCCCGGTTTCCCGGGGCTCAACCTGCCCATCGCCTTTATCCAGGGTTGCGGCGGCAACGGCACCAACAGCCTGGGCTTTGTCAACCAGTACGCCCTGGGCGATCAGGAGACCTGGCTCGATATTTTTTGCCTGGAAAGCGTGAACTCGTACGACCCCAACGACAAGACGGGTTTCCCGTACGGTTATGGCAACCAGCATTTTATCGAACAAAACATCGATCTGGAATACCTCATCCGTTTTCAAAACACCGGCACCGCCCCGGCGCTGAACGTCGAAATCCGCGACCCGCTGGCCGTGCAATGGCTCGACCCCGCCACGGTGCGTCCCGGCGCTTCGAGCCACCCGTACACCTGGAACATCGAAGGCAGCGGCGTGCTGGTGTTCCGTTTTGCGGACATCAATTTGCCCGACAGCAGCAGCAACCCGGAGGCTTCGCAGGGCTTCGTCAAATTCACCGTTTCACAACGCCCCGACGTGCCGCTGAACACCGTCATCGAAAACACGGCCGGCATTTATTTCGACAACAACGAGGCCATCCAGACCAATACGAGCTGGCATACCATCGGCAAGGATTTCATCGAATCGGCATCGAGCGCGACGGGAGAAGCCCCCGGCGCCCGGGTGCAGGTATTCATTGCGCCGCAGCCGGCCGGCGACGTACTGCGCATCCGCCTGGAAGGGCTGGAAACGACGGAGGGCCTGAATTTTTACCTGTTGTCGCCCGAGGGTCGGCTGCTGCTGCAGCGCCCGGTCAATGCCACGGTTTTTGACCAAAACCTCTCGGGTTTGCCGGCCGGCATGTATTACTACCGGATCGGGCGGCATGGGGAGATGCTGAGCGGCGGGAGAATGGTGAAGATGTAAATTCTTTCCTCTATTCATGTAGAACAAAAGCCGTCCGGGACATGTCCCGGGCGGCTTCTTTTTACATACAGGAACGCAGAGCGCCCTTATTTTTTCGGATACACATAAAGCTGGACATCCTCCTCGTGCACGGTCTGGTCGCAGAGGATGATGAGTCGTTCGACGACGTTGGCCAGTTCGCGGATGTTGCCGCTCCAGTTGTAGTCCTGCATGGCTTTGATGGCTTCCGGCGAAAAAGTTTTGGGCGGGTGGCCGTAGTCGTCGCTGATGCGGCGGTTGAAATGTTCGATCAGGAGCGGGATATCGTCGCGGCGTTCGTTGAGCGAGGGTACGCGCACGACGATGACGGCGAGGCGGTGGTAGAGGTCTTCGCGGAAGCGGCCGGCCTCGATTTCGTTGCGGAGGTCTTTGTTGGTGGCAGCCAGCACGCGCACGTCGACGCGGATTTCCTTGGTATCGCCCACGCGGGTGATTTTGCTTTCCTGCAGGGCGCGCAGCACTTTTGCCTGGGCATCGAGGCTCATATCGCCGATTTCGTCGAGGAAGAGGGTGCCGCCGTTGGCCGATTCGAATTTGCCGGGGCGGTCGGCGATGGCGCCGGTGAAGGAGCCTTTTTTATGGCCGAACAATTCGCTTTCGATCAGTTCGGAGGGGATGGCGGCACAGTTGACTTCCACGAGGGGGCCGTCGGCGCGGTTGCTTTTGTCGTGAATCCAGCGCGCCACGAGTTCTTTGCCGGTGCCGTTGGGGCCGGTGATGAGCACGCGGCTGTCGGTGGGCGCCACTTTGTCGAGCATCCGTTTGATTTCGAGGATGGGTGCGCTTTCACCGATCATGGTGACGCCTTTGCTGCCCGATTTGACCTGTTTTTGCAGGGTTCGGGTGGTGGTCACCAGTTCGGATTTTTCCATGGCGTTCCGGATGGTAATAAGCATCCGGTTGAGGTCGGGCGGTTTGGAGATGTAGTCGAAAGCGCCTTTTTTGACCGCTTCGACGGCCGTATCGATGTTGCCGTGGCCGCTGACCATGATGACGGGCGTTTCGGGCGACAGGATCTGGAGGCGTTCGAGCGCTTCGATGCCGTCGAGTTTGGGCATTTTAATGTCCATGATCACGACGTCGTATTTTTCCTTTTGCACCTTTGCCAGGCATTCGAGCCCGTCGTTGGCCTCGTCAACGTCGTATTGTTCAAATTCAAGAATTTCGCGGAGGGTGCGCCGGATCGGCATCTCGTCGTCAACAATCAGGATTTTTGCCATATTTCAGATGTGGTGCAAGGATGGTTGGGGCGAAAGAATGAGGGGTGACGGAAAGCAAATCTTTCGTCCATAAAGAAAACGCGAGGCGCGTGTCTCGCGGCGGCGACAAAGAAAAAGGCTTTTCGTTATACCGCTGTCGCCCAAAACCCATATTTTTCTATCCTCAATTTTTACTCGCTCATTTTTATTTAAAAACCACAGATTATGCAAAACAAATCTTTTCTCCTTCTCATCCTTTTCCTGGGTTTTTCGAGTTGGGCCGCAGCCCAGCGTTTTGGGGTGGTACAGGAAACCGAGGCGATGATGTCGTTGGGTAGCCGTCCCGGGTTCCGGGTTGATTTTGTCAATGCCGACGCCGCTTTGGTGGAAGACATGTGGACGGATTTTGTCAAGAAGAATTTCGGCGGCAAATTGAAAAAGGACCGCAAAACCAAGGAGCTCTCTGCCACAGGCCTGAAATCGCCGATGGTTGGCGCCGATGCCTTTACGCTGTATACCACGGTGGTCAAAAACGGAACCAATGTCACCCTGGTCGCTTATTTCGACAAGGGCTCCAGTTTCCTTAATCGCCGCGACGATCCCCGGGGCGCACAGGAAGTCAACAACGCCATGCGTCAGTTTTACCTCGACGTGCGCCGGGCAGTAATCGGGAAAGAGATCAAAATGCAGGAAGAAAAGGCCAAAGAGATGGAAAATCGCCAGAAGAAACTCCAGCGCGACAATGAGAATCTGCACAAAGACATCGAAAACTACAAAAACAAGATCAAGAAGGCCGAAGAGGATATCGTGAAAAACCAGAAGGAACAGGAAGCCACGGCCGTCGATATCGAAAGCCAGCGCCGTCTGATTGAGCAGACGAAGCAACGGCTCGACAATGTGGAGAACGAGCAATAAACTTTTGCACAAAGTTTCACGCGAAGGCCGCAAAGCGCGCAAAAGTGGGATGTTTCCTTCTTTGCTCGCTTTGCGTGACGTGTAATGGCGCGCAGAGACGCATTTGTTTCACGCGAAGGGCGCAAAGGAGCAAAGCGCGCAAAAATGGGGTGTTTCCTTCTTTGCGCGCTTTGCGGCTTTGCGTGACATATAAGTGCGCGCAGAGACGCAGAGGCACAGAGTTCTTTGCACGCTTTGCGTGACAAAACTTTCTCTACGATGTTGACCCGGCCCGGCTTGGAGTCAGCCTCACAGTCTCGTTTTTTCGGGTGAAAAAAGAAGGCTGAAACAAATTTGTTTGAAGCGTTTGAAAAGTGAAGGACGCCCCCTTTTTTGCCCGCAAAAAGTTTTATCTTTTGACAAAAACCGCACGGACAGCCCCAACAAAAAATGTTATTTTTGCAGGGTAAAAAGGCGTTCCAAATATTTTTTAACAGGTAAAATTTACCTTTTCTTAACACAAGGCAAGCCTGCCTTTTTGTCCGTAAAGGTCAAACCAAATTGGCTTTCGCAAACGTAATCGCTTCCAATACACGCTATTAACCCGGCCGGATTTTTACCGGTCACCTGCCAATTTGATTGTGGAAAACAGAATACCAATGTGAATAAGTGTGCAGGTTTTTCAAGTTATCCACATCAAAAAAGGGCTTATCCACAGGCTTTGCGCTCCTACGGATTGTTTTGAAATCGAAATTCGGAGATTACCCGTTAGGTTTGTCTGAGCTGATTATGTGAAAAAAGAAGGCGTCAATGGCCGAAACCAACGAATACAGTACCGAGCAACAGGGTCGTATGCCCAACAAGCGCCAGCAACGCGCCGGCAACGGCGCCGAGGGTTTGTCGAATTACGTGTTTGGCAAACTACAGCCTCAGGCTTTGCCTCTCGAAGAAGCCGTACTCGGCGCGCTCATGATCGAACGCGACGCCTTGCCGCAGGTGATGGACATACTGCGGCCCGAAAGTTTTTACCTCGAAGCGCACCAGCATGTCTACCGCGCTATCATCCGCCTGTTCGAGCGCTCGCATCCGGTCGACATCCTGACAGTAGCCGAAGAACTCAAAAAAACCGGCGACCTCGACAAAGTTGGCGGAAGTTACTACCTGGTCGAACTCAGCAGCCGCGTCGCCTCGGCGGCCAACGTGGAATACCACGCCCGCATCATTGCCCAAAAGCACATCCAGCGCGAACTCATCCGGGTCAGCACCCGGGTTATCAAAGACGCATACGAAGACACGACCGACGTGTTCAATCTGCTCGACGAGGCCGAAAAAGGCCTTTTCGCCATCACACAGAACAACCTCAGCCGTACCTTCGAAAGCATGGGCTCGCTGAGCAGCCGGGTACTGAAACAAATCGAGGAACTCACCGGCAAAGCCGACGGCCTCACCGGCGTACCCACCGGCTTCACCGACCTCGACCGCCTCACTTCCGGCTGGCAACCCTCCGACCTGATTATCCTCGCCGCCCGCCCCGGTATGGGTAAAACCTCGGCCGTGCTGGCCATGGCGCTCAATGCCGCCCGCGATTTCAACAAGGGCGTGGCGCTGTTTTCGCTCGAGATGGCCAGCACCCAACTCGTGTCGCGCCTGATCTCCATGGAAGCCGAAATATCGGGCTCCAAAATGCGCAACGGCAAACTGGAAGACTACGAGTGGCAGCAACTCCAGACCACCGTCGAACGCCTCAGCAGCATCCCGGTCTTTATCGACGATACGCCCGGTATCAACATCTTCGAACTGCGCGCCAAATGCCGCCGCCTCAAAATGCAGCACGATATCCAGCTCGTGATCATCGACTACCTGCAACTCATGAGCGGCACCTCCGAAAACAACCGCAACGCCAACCGCGAACAGGAAATCGCCGGTATCAGCCGCGCCCTCAAATCGATGGCCAAGGAACTGAGTGTGCCGGTGATCGCCCTCTCGCAGCTGAGCCGCGCCGTGGAGGTGCGGGGCGGAAGCAAACGGCCGCAACTGAGCGACCTTCGTGAATCGGGAAGTATCGAGCAAGATGCCGATATCGTGGCTTTCATTTACCGCCCGGAATATTATCAAATCCTCGAAGACGAAAACGGCCAAAGCCTCAAAGGCATCGCCGAAATTATCGTCGCCAAACACCGCCACGGCGCGCTCGATACCGTGCGGCTCAAATTCACAGATCAGTTTGCCAAATTCGGCAACCTCGACGATCCTGCTTTTTCCGGACTAATGGACCCGCTCAGCGGCCCCTTCTCGCCGAGCATCATCACAAAACCCTCTCGGATGAACGAGGAGGATATTCCGTTTTAAAAAATACTTTCAGTTGCCGCTTCGCGGCGTTTTTTTGGGGTTGCGCGAAATTATATGTCACACAAAGCCGCAAAGCGCGCAAAGAAGGGACTTCGGGTAAACTCTGTGCCGCTGCGGCTCTGCGCGAAATACATGTCACGCAAAGACGCAAAGCGCGCAAAGAAGGGACTTCGGGCCAACTCTGTGCCTCTGCGGCTCTGCGCGAAATTATATGTCACGCAAAGACGCAAAGTGTGCAAAGAAGGGACTTCGAGTCAACTCTGTGCTGCTGCGGCTCTGCGCGAAATACATGTCACGCAAAGACGCAATGTGCACAAAGAAGGGACTTCGGGTCAACTCTGTGCTGCTGCGGCTGTGCGCGAAATACATGTCACGCAAAGACGCAAAGAAGGGACTTCGGGTCAACTCTGGGCCGCTGCGGCTCTGCGCGAAATCATATAGCCGCAAAACCCTCTTTGCGTCCTTCGCGGCTTCGCGTGGGTTAGGCCCCGCCGCGTACCACTCCCAAAACAGTTCAGGAACGAAAAATCTCGCGCAAGAGCGGCATTACCGCCGCGGCTCTTGCGGCATCCCAGGCGGGTTGTTCACTTTCATCCGCGCGGGTTCCGGCAGGGTGTTTGGCCAGATCGAGCAGTTTTTCGCGTTCCGGCGGACTGAAACGGCTGAACGTTCGGCGCAACAGCGGCAATGATTCCTGAAAATGCGCCTCGGGCAGCTCGCCCAGCCAGGCATCCAGCAAATCGCGCAACGCGCCATGGTGAATCAGCAACAGGCCGCTGCCCTGTAAAAACCCTTCCAGCCAGTTGACGGCTTCCGCGGGTGTTTGAGCGGGAGAGAGCCGGAAATGCAGATCCTCGGCCGCTTGCACGGTGGAACACAGGCCCTGATCGAACAACAGCCGGCGGCTCAAACCCGCCAGCAAAGGCGCCGATCGGCGATTGCCGGCGATTTGAACAAGCGCTTCCTGCCAAAGCCGTCGGTACTCAGGGTGTTGCAGAATATCGATCGCGCGATTGACGCTCAGTATTTTTGACAATACCGAGGCTG
>JADZFP010000555.1 GCA_020849825.1 Saprospiraceae bacterium | reverse complement strand
ACGGCCATAACGGCCCGACAGCCCTCAATCTGGCTTCCAATCAGTACAGCGTGACCGTCACCGACGCCAACAACTGCTCCAAAACGGATTCCACGTTTATCTTCCAAAAGCAGGAGCTGAATATCTGGGCTGGCGCCAACGACCCGCTTTGCCACGACGGACAGGATGGTTCGGGCGAGGTCACCGCCATTTACTACGGCGCTGATCCTGCCAATCTGAATGAATTTGTATTTACCTGGAACACCAGCCCAGCGCAAACAGGCCCGATTGCCAGCAATCTGAACGCTGAACAATCTTACACGGTCACAGCCGTCGATCCGATCGGTTGTACGGCCAGCAGCACCATCGAGGTGGGCAATCCGCCCGCGCTTTCCGCCCAGATCGACTCTTCGTCCAACGTGCGCTGCAATGGCGACCGCAACGGCTGGGCTGTGGCGCAGATACTGGGCGGCATCGGGCCGTATACCTACTTCTGGAACAGCAGCCCGACGCAAAACACCCAACGCGCTGAAAACCTTCCGGCCGGCACTTACCGCGTCACTATTACCGACCTTAATGGCTGTACCGCCGGCGCCCAGGTGACGATTACACAACCGCCCGTGCTCGATGTGAGTTTCCAGCCCGAAGCGGTCAAATGTTTTGGCGAAAGCACCGGTTCGGTTACTTCGAGTGTCTCCGGCGGCGTTACCCCTTATTCTTATCAATGGGAAAATGGCCAGCAAACTGCCGCTGCTTCCAACCTGCCGGCCGGGTTTGTTCAATTGCTGCTGACGGATAAAAACGGTTGCCAATTGCTTGATTCCGTGGAAGTAAAACAGCCCGATAGTTTGCTCGGCGGCACTACGACCAAACTTGACGTCATCTGCTTCGGCGAACAAAACGGCCGCATCTTCATCGATGCCGCCGGCGGCACCCCGCCATACCGCTACGCGCTCGATAACAAACCCTGGAACGGCTCTTCCGTGCAAATTGCCCTGAAAGCCGGCATTTACGTGCCGCATGTACTCGATGCCAACGGCTGTACGGCCGAATTGCCCGCCGTTGAAATCGAACAACTCGATCCGGTCGACCTCGATCTCGGTCCCGACATCACCATCAACCTCGGCGAAGCCACCCAACTTTTTGCACAGGTGGCCAATGCCCTGGAACCGGTGGTCTATGCCTGGAACCCGATCGACAGCGCCTGGCTCAGTTGCCTCGACTGCCCCGATCCTTTTGTCGATACCTTGCTGTATTCCAAGAGTTTCACCCTGCATGTGGTGGATTCACTGGGTTGCGAGGCGGAAGACCGGATTACGGTAATTGTCGAGAAACCCAGAAGAATTTTTGTCCCGACTGGTTTCACTCCCAACGGCGACTTTGAAAACGATATCCTGTACGTTCACGGCCAGAAATCGGCCCGGGTACTGAGTTTCCGGGTGTACGACCGCTGGGGCGAACTGGTGTATGAAGCCACTGATTTTCAGGTAAATGACTATACAACCGGCTGGGACGGCAACTTCCGGGGCAGCCCGGTCGACCCCGGCGTATACGTCTGGACCCTGGAGGTGGAATACTTCGACAAAACCCGCGAAACATTGAAAGGCAGCACGAATTTGCTCCGTTAATTCGCCTGTCAGAAGATTTTTTTCAACATTGCATCCACAACCCGTGTCCGGCCTCCCGGCGCGGGTTGTACTTTTGCGCCGCTTTCGAACTAAATCAAGACCGGTTGGGTTGCTAATCAACAATTCAAACCAGTCTGTCGACCGAATATGAATATCGTATCCTTGCTCCAGAATGCTGTAAGTCAGGCAGTTGAACAACTTTACGGCGAAAAAGCCGACACGGCGAAAATCTCCGTGAGCCCCACGCCGGGCGATTTTACCGGCGATTATACCGTGGTGGTATTCTCCTTTGTCAAATTATCCAAAAAATCGCCCGAACTCACCGGGACGGAACTGGGTGAATTTCTGACCCGTGAAGTAGCCGAAGTCAGCGACTTCAACGTCATCAAAGGTTTTCTCAACCTCGAACTGAGCGCCGCTTACTGGCAAAAGTTTCTGGGAGACGCCCTGGCCAACCCCGATTTCGGCCGCCAGCCACGTTCCGGACATAAAGTGATGGTGGAATATTCATCCCCCAACACCAATAAACCCCTGCACCTGGGTCACGTGCGCAATATCCTGCTGGGCTGGTCGTGCAGCCGCATTCTGGAAGCCGCCGGGCACGATGTGGTGCGTGTGCAGGTGATCAACGATCGCGGCGTCGCCATTTGCAAAAGCATGTACTCCTGGCTGCATTTCGGCGAAGGCAAAACGCCCGACAACTCCGGAGTGAAGGGCGATCACCTGGTGGGCGATTTTTACGTGCTTTTTGAACAAAAAAGCAAAGAAGAGTATGCCGCGTGGCAACAAACTGCCGAAGCCCATGCTATTCTGGAAAGTCGCAAAAAGCCGAACCAGACCGACAAGGAGTTTTTTAAAGACTTTAAAAATCAATGGTTTAATACCTACTCCCGGCTGGGCGCCGAGGTGCGCGAAATGTTGAGAAAATGGGAGGCCGGCGACCCCGAAACGGTGGCGCTTTGGCAGCAGATGAACAACTGGGTATATGCCGGATTCGACCAAACCTACGATGCGCTGGGCGTTTCGTTCGACAAGTTGTACTACGAAAGCAATACTTACCTGCTGGGCAAGGAAATTGTCGACGAAGGGCTTTCAAAAGGCGTTTTTTACCGCAAAGACGACGGATCTGTCTGGGTCGATCTGACCGATATCGGCCAGGATCACAAACTGGTGCTCCGCTCGGACGGCACTTCGGTTTACATAACCCAGGACCTCGGTACTGCGCGCATGCGGTACCAGGAATTTGGCTGCGACCGCGTGGTTTATGTAGTTGCCGACGAACAAAACTACCACTTTACGGTGCTTTTTGAAGTGCTCAAACGCCTGGGCGAGCCTTACGCCGACGGCTTGTTTCACCTTTCCTACGGCCTTGTCGAACTGCCGGCCGGCCGTATGAAAACCAGCGAAGGCACGGTCGTGGATGCCGATGAACTGATCGACGAGGTGATTACACTCTCGCGTCAGCAAGCGTCGGAAAGAGGAGACGTCAGCAACTTCCCGGCCGAAGAACAAGACAAATTGTACGCGCAGATCGGTCTTGGCGCCCTGAAGTTTTTTATGATCAAGGTCAATCCCAAGAAAAAAATGACCTTCAATCCGGAAGAATCCGTGGACCTGCAAGGTCAGACGGGGCCGTATATCCAGTATTCTTACGTGCGTATCAACGGTTTGATGCAACGTATTGAAAAAGAACAAATTGACCTGAGTAGTTGGGTAGAGTATGCCGACTATCAGCCGCAAGAAAAAGAACTTTTAAAAATCCTGCACGAATACCCGGGAGTGGTTGCACAGGCCGCGGCCGATTACGATCCCTCCCATATCGCCAACTTTTGTTACAGCCTCGCCAAAAGCTACCACCGCTTCTGGCACGACTTGTCCATCTTCAATGCCGATACCCCGCAAACCCGTGCGTTCCGCCTCTCATTGAGCCGCATGACCGGACAGGTTTTGAAAACGGCGATGGGATTGCTGGGCATTGAAATGCCGAACAGAATGTAGAATGCAAGTACATACCAAACGCTCTTACCAATGCTAACAGACATCGAAATCGCACAACAAGCCGAACTTCGGAAAATCATTCCACTGGCTGCCGAACAACTCGGCATTCCCGATGAAGTACTGGAGCCCTTTGGGCATTACAAAGCCAAAGTCTCGCTCGAATACCTGTCCAAACTGCCCGAACGGGCCGGCAGTAAACTCATCCTGGTCACCGCCATCAGTCCTACTCCTGCCGGCGAAGGCAAAACGACCACTTCCGTAGGCCTGGGCGACGGGCTCAGCCGTATCGGAAAAAAAGCCATGATCTGTCTGCGGGAACCCAGTCTGGGCCCCGTTTTCGGCATGAAAGGCGGCGCGGCCGGCGGTGGCTACGCGCAAGTAGTGCCGATGGAAGATATCAACCTGCATTTCACCGGCGACTTCAATGCGATCGCGCTCGCCAACAACCTGCTGGCTGCTCTGATCGACAACCATATTCATCAGGGCAACGAACTGGGTATCGACGTCCGGCGTGTGACCTGGAAACGCGTGGTGGATATGAACGACCGCGCCCTGCGCGACATCGTGGTTGGCCTGGGTGGCATCAGCAATGGCTACCCGCGCGAAAACGGTTTCGACATCGTAGTTGCCTCTGAAGTGATGGCTATTTTTTGCCTCTCCACTTCATTGACCGACCTGAAAGAACGCCTGGGCAATATTGTGATTGGTTATACGACCGACCGAAAACCCGTTCATGCCCGCGATCTCAAGGCCCACGGCGCTATGGCGGTTTTGCTTAAAGACGCCCTGAAACCCAACCTGGTTCAGACGCTTGAACACACGCCGGTCTTTATCCACGGCGGCCCTTTTGCTAATATCGCCCACGGTTGCAATACCGTTATTGCCACTAAAAATGCCATGAAACTGGCCGACTACGTGGTTACGGAAGCCGGCTTCGGCGCGGATTTGGGTGCTGAAAAATTTATCGACATCAAATGCCGCAAATCAGGTCTTCGTCCCAGCGCGGTGGTCATCGTGGCCACGTTGCGCGCCCTGAAGTATCACGGAGGCGTGGATTTGAAAGAATTGAACCAGGAAAACCTGCCTGCCCTGGAAAAAGGTTTTGCCAACCTCGAACGCCACGTCAACAACATCCGGCAGCATTATGGCCTGCCCTGCGTTGTGGCGGTCAATCATTTTACCTTCGATACGGATGCGGAAATCGCGTTGCTGCGCGACAAACTCGCGCCCTACGGCGTTCCGCTGGTTGTATCGCGCCATTGGGCCGAAGGTGGAAAGGGCGCCGAAGACCTGGCGCGCGCCGTGGTGGACATCACGGAACAGGAGACGCCGGCTCCAACGTTTGTTTACAACGACGACCAAACGCTGTGGGATAAAATGAAAGCGATCGCCACGAAAATCTATGGCGCTTCCGACATCACAGCCGACACGGACGTGCGCAATCGCATCAAAAAATTACAGGAAGAAGGCTACGGTCACTATCCGGTTTGCGTCGCCAAAACGCAATATTCCTTCTCAACCGATCCCAAATTGCGGGGCGCGCCATCCAACCACGTCGTCAATATCCGGGAAGTGCGTCTGTCGGCCGGCGCCGAGTTTATTGTCATGGTCTGCGGCGACATTATGACCATGCCGGGCCTGCCCAAAGTGCCATCCGCCGAAAAAATCGATATCGACGAGGATGGCAAGATTGTGGGATTGTTTTAATGTGCTAATGTGCTAATGAGTTAATGTGCTAATGAGTTAATGTGCTAATGAGGGACTGTGCTAATGAGTTAATGTGCTAATGAGGGAATGTGCTAATGAGGGAATGTGCTAATGAGGGAATGTGCTAATGTGCTAATGTGCTAATGAGTTAATGTGCTAATGGGCGGTTGTGGACTTTTGGGGGAAACCGACTGCTTATCGTTTGTCTTCGAAAAATTGCAGTTGGCGTTGCCATTAGCACATTAACTCATTAGCACATTAGCACATTAGCACATTAATTTCGGAAGGTTTCCACGCATTTGCGGTCTTGCAGGGTGACGTATACGGTGCGCCCGTCGGGACCGCCGAAGGCGAGGTTGCTGACTTGTTTGCCTTGTGTGGAGATGCTTTTGATCAACTTGCCATCGGGCGAAAGCACGTCGATTTTGCCGCCTCCCCAGCGGGTGACGTACAAATTGCCCCGGCGGTCGCATTTCATGCCGTCCAGTCCGTGGTCGTCGAAGTGATAGAACAAACGTTTGTTGCTTACCTGCCCGTCGGGGCTTACGGAATAGGCCCACACATTGCGCTGAATCGACTCGTTGACGTACAGCGTTTTT
>JADZFP010000554.1 GCA_020849825.1 Saprospiraceae bacterium | reverse complement strand
GACGGAGAAAATTGGTTTCATCCGGGTTGACTTTGACCTCGTACACGGCAAAGTTCAGGTTCCGGTCGATCAGTGGTTTCCCGTCGGCCTCCCGGAAGCCGTGCAAATCGATGCTCAGGTTTGGGCTCTTGCTGTCCATGTAAAAAAACTTGCGTTGTGCTGCTCGCGTACTGACGAGGTGCGTGAGCAAGCCGGCTTGCGTGCTGCCCTCGAAGATTTCGGCCGGGTCGGTGTAGTATTCCCACACCCGGAAAGCGCCGGTGCTGTCTTGCAGTCCGACCGACAGGGGATGGCCGTCGGGGCCGGCTGGCCAGTTGAGCGCGATGAAGGTTTGCCAGGAAAAGATATCGAACGGGGTTTGTTTGACCGGATCGAGGTCGGAGTCGTAACCAACCCGGCTGACGTCTTCATTGACGTCGATGGGCAGCAGGGAGCACAAGGTGTTGCAGCGCGTGGTATCGGCGCAGAAGCAATTGGGTACGGGCAGCGGACTGCTGCCGACTTGTGGTTGGGCCATACGGGCGCAGGCGTACAGCAGCGCTCCGAGGCTGGCGGCGATGATCAGATAGTTTTTCATTTGGAATGAATTCATTTACAAAAAATAGCGCTTTGGGGATAGCAGATGCTCGCGAAGAATGCGCATCGCAGTTACAACGACGCTTCTGCAAATAAAACCAGGCGCTCATAAATGTCAAATAATTTTTATGTAAAATTTGATTATTGTCAGGGAAACCTGCAAAATCAGGTATTTCTACGCGCCTGAAAATGAGACAGCCCTCGCGACCGGCTTACACCGGTCAACGAGGGCTGTTTCGTTTTCAGGAATCAAAAAGAATCCTACGGGGGGGCTGCGATCAGGCTTCTTTAAGCATTTTATTGCCAAAAATGAGCAGCAGGAGCAGGAGGAACGTCAGGATAAGCATTGGATTAAGCGTTTTTTGTGAAGTAATCAGGGCAACAGGTTCAGATGATTTAACGATGCAATTTAAACTTTTGATGCCCTGTGAGCAGTTGCCGTTTGGTTAAAAACTGGCAAATACTCCGTTAACAGATTTATCCTTCTGCCTCTCAAAAACCAGGCCAGCCTTTGTTGCGCTCCTGATATTTGACCCTGATTGGCCAATATGAGCCAATTGCTAAGAATTATTTTTTCCTAAATGTGATTTTTCTCCTCCCAGCACAGCTTGCAGCAAAAGGCTGATCCCCATCACCAAACCGCAGCCCAGGGGGTTGTACCAGAGGTAGGCGTTTTTGTCGACGCAGAAAAAGCAAAAAAACACGACAGACAGGGCAATCACCGCGGCCCAGAAGACGGCCTTTCCGCCGACGTTTTTCAAAAAAAATGCCGTGAAAAAGATGCCGAGCAGGGTGCCGTAAAAGAGCGACCCGATCATATTGACCGCCTGTATGAGGTTGTCAGAAAGAGTGACGTAGGTGGCCAAAACCATAATAAACCCCCCCCAGGCGACCGTGGCCCAGCGCGCTACCCGCATGTAGTGGGTATCGTCGCGGTCGGTTACGATATTCCTTCTGTAAATGTCTGAAATCGAGGCTGCCGTCAGTGCATTGATTTCGGAGGAGGTAGTGCCCCAGGAGGCGCAAAAGATCATGGCCAGCATCAGGCCGATCAGTCCCGTGGGTATATGATCCATCACGTAGGTAATAAAAACATAGTCGCGGTCTTTCGGATTGGCGCCCGGCAGCGCTGCCTGGGCCACTTGAATGGCCTCGTTGTGCAAGGCGCTGTGTTGCTGTTCCAGTTGGCGAATTTCCTGTTTGGCGCGTTCTGCCTGTTCGGGCCGGTTGGTCGCCCAGGCATCGGTCAGCATGTTCAGGGCCGATTGTTTTTGAATAAAAAGAGTGTCGGCTCGCCGTTCCAGCGCCTGGAAATCGCCTTCCCGGCTGGTACGCGTAATTTTTTCGCGGTTGGCTTCGTGAAAATAAAGCGGAGGGCGCGTGTACTGGTAAAACACAAAGACCATGACGCCTACCGCCAGCACCATAAACTGCATGGGGATTTTGACGATCCCGTTGAACATCAGCCCCAGACGGCTTTCGCGCAGCGAGCGTCCCGACAAATAGCGCCCCACCTGGCTCTGGTCGGTGCCGAAATACGAGAGAAACAGGAATGTGGCGCCCAGGATACCCGACCAGATATTGTAGCGGTCGTGCCAGTCGAAACTCCAGTCGACCACCTGGGTTTTACCGGTCACCGAAGCGATCTGCCAGGCTTCGCCCAACCCGACATGCTCGGGCAACTGGTTAAGGACGAGCACAAACGCCAGGATCAGGCCACCCATCATCACCGTCATTTGCAATTCCTGCGTGCGGCTCACCGCTGCGGCTCCGCCGGTTGTCGTGTAAAAAATCACGAAGGCGGCCATTAAAAAATTGGTGAATTCAAGGCTCCATCCAAAAACCGCCGACAGAATGATGCTCGGCGCATAAATGCTGATGGCCGCCGAAATACCCCGCAACAGCAAAAAAATACCGGCCGTCAGGCTGCGCATACGCAGATCGAAGCGCTGTTCGAGGTATTCGTAGGCAGTGGTGACCCGCAGGCGGTAATAAATCGGCAGTACGAAGAGCACCAGGATGATCATGGCGATCGGCATACCGAAATAAAACTGGGCAAACTGCATCCCCTCGGCATAACCCTGGCCGGGCGTACTGAGAAAGGTGATGGCGCTGGCCTGCGTCGACATGACGCTCAGGCCGATCGTCCACCAGGGCAGATTGCGCTGGCCGGCGAGGAAATTGTGGGAACCGCGCATGCTTCGGCTTTTCCACATGCCGTAAATAATAATGAGGGCCAGGGTGGTGATGAGCACGGCCCAGTCGAGTACTTGCATAGCCAGGGTAGTTTGTCAGTCGTTGAGTCGGAGCATGTAAATATGCTCTTAGAGCGAAAAATAGAGGATAACACCCAGAACGATCAAAAAGATGATCCACGACAGCAATCCGAAGCTGTTTTCCCGCCAGATGTTGAAGAGTTTTTCCATGGCATTGCGCCAGTCGAGTTCGCGGCCGCCCGATTTGGTGGCCGGTTCGTTGAGCATGACGAAATAGCGCCGCTGGTTTTTCCGCCCCTGGTCGCCGTGTTTGGTCAGGACCATAAAATCGGGGTTGAGAAAACGCAGGTCGAACAATTCGCTTTTTCCGGCAAGTTCGAGAATCAGGGTGTTGTGGTCGCCCAGTTTTTTCCAGGTCCCTTTGGCGATATTGCCATCCACAACCAGCAGGTATTCTCCACCGGCATTGAAAATATGAAGGATGGCCTCGTGAAAGCCTTCGGCGTCGCGGATTTCCTTCCAGCGTTTGCCTTGCCAGAACTTTTCTTCGCTCAAATCTTCACCATACTGCCTGACCTTGGGCAGGATAAAATCCAGATACTGATCCATGTCGCCGAGGTCGCGGGGCAATTCGGGGCTGAATGCCCGTGATATTTCTGAAAAAAGTGAAGCCATCGTGCTGCTGTTTGTATTCGGGTCGGGTGTGCAAATATCCGCGCTGTCGCGTCTTTTTGGGTTAAGAACAGGTTTTAAAAAATGCGACAACCCTGGCCGGCAAAATTCGTCAAAAATGTCTGCTGGCAAACCCGCCGGGATTTTTGCAGCTTTGCCGCTATGAAACACGTGCTAATTGCCAACGGCCGTCGGATCACAACTCAGATCAACGGCCGCCCTTCGCCGCTACCGCTGGTGTTGCTGCACGGCTTGTGCGAAGACCACAGTTGCTGGGCGCCCCTTCTCCCCTTGCTCAAAGGTTTGCGTATCCTGCGCATCGACCTGCCGGGCTTCGGCGGCTCCGATTTGCCCGACGCCCCTGGAATGCGCAGCTATGCCGATGCCGTGTGCGCCGTGCTGAACGACCTCAACATCAGCCGCTGCGTCATGATCGGTCATTCCATGGGTGGCTACACCACTTTGGCCTTTGCCGAAAAATACCCCGAACGACTGGCCGGATTCGGGCTTTTTCATTCGCATAGCCTGGCCGACACCGAGGTTCAGATCGAGAATCGCAAACGGGGAATAACTTTGTTGGAAAGCGGAAAAAAGGCGGTTTACGTGGCTAATTTGTTTTCCACGCTTTTTGCCCCCGAATTTGCCGCCCGCTATCCCGAAATCATCGAACGGCTCATCCGCCGGGGGCGCCGGCAGCCGGCCGAAGGAATCATTGCCGCCCTGCAGGGCATGATGCAGCGCCCCGACCGCAGCGAGGTGCTGCGCAATACTTCTTTGCCGGTTTTGTTTTTACTGGGCGAACACGACCATTTTGTACCCGCTGCGCATCGGGAAAAAATGATGCATTTGCCCCGTTTGGCCGATATTCATCTTTTGTCGGGCGTTGCACACATGGCTATGTTTGAGGCGCCTGAAAAAGCGGCTTCTATCGTGCGTGCATTTTACACGCTTTGCAAAAATCGATGAACCCCCTGCTCCTGACATTGGCCATTCTTCCGGGTCTGGCGATCAGCTACGCCATGTTCCGGATCGACAAGTACGAACGCGAGCCGTTCGGCGCCCTGGCTATTTGTTTCCTGATCGGCGCGGCCCTGACCTTGCCTGCCGTGTGGGTCGAGCGCTGGGCTTTCCGGCAGGCCGGTTCGCAAAGCGATTTTTCTTTTTTTGAAGTCCTGTGGCTTTCCTTCGGCGCCGTGGCTCTGAATGAAGAGCTGGTCAAGTTCGGCGCCATGCGGCTCCTGATTTTTCCGCGCCGCTTTTTCAACGAACCCCTCGACGGCATCGTGTACGCTGTGCTCATCGCCATGGGATTTGCCACCCTCGAAAACCTGCTGTATGCCGACCGCTTCGGCATGCCCACCGTTTTGCTGCGCACGTTTACTGCTGTGCCCGCGCATCTGGCTTTTGCCATTGTGCAGGGGTATTATTTCGGGCTGGCTAAATTCAGACCCGCCGACAGGGGCCGGTTGCTGGCCCGCGGCTTTGGCATTTCGGTGCTGTTG
>JADZFP010000553.1 GCA_020849825.1 Saprospiraceae bacterium | reverse complement strand
CGCGGATTTTTAAAAGGGTAATTTTTTGTTCAGCAAGATTCAATGCCAAGCAGTCCCCTCAGCCCAGCTTCCCTTCCAGCAATTTTTTTGCGGCGCCCGGTTCGGCTTTACCGCCGCTGGCTTTCATCAATTCGCCCATAAAAAAGCCGATCAGGCCCTTTTTGCCTTTGCGGTATTCGGCCACTTTGTCGGGGAAACGGGCCAGCACCTCGTCGGCCAGCTGGTCGAGGAAGCCCGTGTCGGCGTTTTGCAAAAGATCGAGGCGGGTGGCCAGTTGTTCGGGGGCGGCGGCGGGCTGTTCGAGCAGGGCGGGCAGCAGGCGTTGCGCGGCGGCCGAGGCGCTGAGTTTGCCGGTTTCGATCAGGTCGAGGTAAGCGCCGATGGTGGTGGCGGCCAGCGGGTAGTCGGCCAGCGGGCGGTTGTGGTTGTCGGCCCAGGGTTTGATCCGCTGGATGGCAAAGTTGGCCAGTGCGCGGGACGGCGTGGCGGGCAACCGACGGCTCAGGTCGAGAAAATAAAACGCCGTATCGCGTTCGGCGCTCAACACCGCGACGTCGGCGGCGGGTAGCACGAAGGTTTCGAGCAAGATTTTTTCCACGTCGGCCGGCAACCGCGGCAGTTCCGAGCGGAGCCGGTCGATGTCGGCGTCGCTCAGCAGCACGGGCGGCAGGTCGGGTTCGGGGAAATAGCGGTAGTCGTGCGCCTGTTCTTTTTCGCGCAGCGAATAGGTTGTGCCGTCGGCCGCGTCGAAGCCGCGGGTTTCCTGTTCGATCGAGCCGCCGTTTTTCAGTACTTCGATTTGCCGGGCCGCCTCGTACTCGATGGCGCGGCGGACAAAACGGAAGGAGTTGACGTTTTTGACCTCGCAGCGGGTGCCCAGGCGCGTACTGCCGGCCGGCCGCACCGATACGTTCACGTCGCAGCGCAGCGAACCTTCCTCCATGTTGCCGTCCGACACGCCGAGCCAGCGCACGAGCCGCCGGATGGCTTCGAGGCAGGCCGAGGCTTCGGCTGCGGAGTGCAATTCGGGCTCCGTGACGATTTCGAGCAGGGGCACGCCTGCGCGGTTGAGGTCGATGAGCGAATCGGCGGGGTGCTGGTCGTGCAGGCTTTTGCCGGCGTCTTCTTCGAGGTGGATATGGTGAATGGCGCAGCTGCGCGGCGTGCCGTTGTCGGTCAGCCAGCGAATGTGTCCGCCCCGGCAAATCGGGTGCAGGTCCTGCGTGATCTGGTAGCCTTTGGGCAGGTCGGCGTAGAAATAGTTTTTGCGATCGAAGGCGCTGAACCGGCTGATCTCGCAGTCGAGGGCGAGGCCCAGTTTTACCGCAAAATCGACCGCCTTGCGGTTGAGCCGCGGCAGGGCGCCGGGATGGGCCAGACTGACAACACTCACCTGGGTGTTGGGCGCCGCGCCGAAAGCCGTACTGTCGGCGCAAAACAATTTGGAACGCGTGGCCAGTTGCACGTGGATTTCAAGACCGATGACGGTTTCGTAGGACATGTATTCGCAGGTTTTAAAAAACAAAAAACACCACCAGAAGGCCGATGAAGAACAGAAAACCGAAGCTGATGAGGTACAGCAGGCAGTACAACAGCCATTTGACCGACGTTTTACCCCAGCTGTCGCCGTAAAACGCTTTCATGGCAACCAGCAAGGATGCCCCGATCCAGACAAAGGTAAGGGCCCACACAATCGTCATGTCGATCCACAGGTTGCCCAGCAACACAAGCGTCATCAGCAGCAGGGCTCCGGAATGTTGGTGGAGCAGGAAAATAAAATGCTCGACGTAATACCGCCGTTGCTTGCGGTACAATAGCGCCAGCACGAGCGACATCAGGGCGATTAGCGCCAGGATCGTCCAGGTAAGGCTGCCGATATAGGCGTGCAGGAGTCCTCTGGGGTCTTTGATGGATTTTATACCCTGTTTGACCATCAGGCGTTCCTTCCAGTCCATAATACCGTATTGGTCGAGCAACTCGTCGGGCGTTTGTTCGATCAGGTCGGTAATGGCAAAGCGGTATTCCTTGTTGACCAGTCCGATGGGAATGGTATCCAGCAGCAGGTCGGTGCGCAGCGATTTTTCCCCGGCAGAGTCGAGTTCTTCCTGAATATCATGCAACAACAACCGGTAATTACTGCTCAGCCGGGCGGCGCTGCTGTCGAATGCCGCTCGTACGGCCGGTGTTTGCAGAGAATCGGGCAGGTCGTTGAACGAAGTTTGAAATTCGCGTACCAATGCCTGTCTTTCAATGGTTTTGAAAAAATCATCGGCATTGCCCCCTTTTTGCTCATCCTGCTCCTTTTCTTCGCTCACTTTGACGTGAATATTGGACCCGGTCCGGCTGCTCACCTGTTTGTCTTCCGAATCCAGGGATTTGGTCAGAAGGAGCAGAAAGAAAAACATGACCACGAAAAAGAACTGAACGGGGTGTGGAAAACGCTTGATTTTTCCCTGAAAATAGGCGACGGTGACTTTGCCGGGGATCAGCAGTTGCCAGGCCATGCGCACGAATTTGCCGTCGAGGTGGGTGATGTTGTGCAAAAATTTGCTCAGCAAATCGCGCAGCCGGATACGGCCGTCGAAGCGCTTTTGACCACAATGCGGACAGAATTGCCCTTTGCGGGTCATTTTGCTTTCGCAATTGGGGCAGACGGGTTTGGGGAGGTCTTCGGTGCTGTTGACTGTTGTTGGCTCCATAGTGTTCAGGTGCTCAGAAAATTAAAAATACTACGACGAGGCCGATAAGGAATAGCGCCAACAAGAAAATTTGATACACGAAAGAAAACGCCAGCCATTTGAGGGTCGTCCAGAATCTGCTTTCTCCGTAGAAGCGGCGCATGGCTATCCAGGTCGTACCCGTCAGGGCGATTGAAGCCAGGGGCCATACCCATCCGTCGCCCCAGCCCGCAATATTGAGCCACATACCGATGCAGAGGATGAAAAAAATGGCCGTATGCTCGTGCAGCAAGAATACGAAGTGCTCCACGTAGTATTTCTTTTGCCGCCAGTAAAACAGCCGCAACACTGCTGCCATGATTGCGACGAGCACAAAAAACGTCCAGGTCAGGTTGCCCAGATAGGCGCGCAGGATGCTGGTCGGGTCGGTGTATCCCTTGATTTCCTGGCGGAGCAGCAGACGGGATTGCCAGTCGTCGACGCCGTATTTATCCAGAATGGCATCGGCAGACATTTGGTATATATCGGCTGCCGCGATATCGTAGCTTTGTTTGAACGTGCCCAGCGTAAAACTGTCGGTGTATTCTACGATGCCATAAGCCGCCGGATTGAGCAGGGTATCGATGGCTTCCTGCGTCCCGGCGCTGCGCAGGGAATCGGGCAGGGTGGCATAGCGGTCGCGCAGGCTTTTGAGGTAGAGGTATTGCCGTTCTTCATCATGCAATTTGCGCACGGCATTGGTCAGCGAAACCAGTTGATAAGTAGAGTCGGGCGTTACGCCAAACATGATGCCGCCTTCCTTGGTATTGACCATGATTCGGTCGGGCGAAGCGATGTGGCTCAGGGTGAGCAGGAAAAAGAACATCACCACGAAGAAGAACTGCACCGGCGGCGGGTACCGCTTTTGTTTGCCCTGGAAATAAGCCTGGCTCACCTTGCCCGGCACCAGCAGGTGCCAGAGGATGAGGAAATATTTGCTCTCCAGTTTGAAAATGCGGAAAAACAGCTGCTGCATCAGGTCGCTGACCTGCACGCGCCCGTCGGTGTCTTTTTGCCCGCAATGCGAACAAAACCTGGCTTTGTAGGCCAATGGGTAGTGACAATTGCGGCAGTAGCGTTCCTTTGAATATTTCATGGCGGGTAAAATTCGCAGATTTCCGACTTTCGCCACACCATTCGACTCAATTCTCCTTCTGTTATTGTTCAAAAACCAAAAATACCGTGCGCAAACAAACGACCCGACACATTCTCATGGTGCGGCCTGCCAACTTCGCCTTCAACGAAGAAACAGCGGTCAATAACGCTTTTCAAACCCGCGCCCAGGCCAGTCAGGCCGCTGAAATCCATAAAAAAGCCCTGCGCGAGTTCGACGCCTTCGTTGATCTGCTGCGCAAATCGGGCGTTCACGTCGTGGTGGCCCGT
>JADZFP010000552.1 GCA_020849825.1 Saprospiraceae bacterium | reverse complement strand
GTCGTTGGTGCCGTCGCCGTCGGGCGAGAAGGCATTGGGGAACTGGATGCAGCGGATCACTTCCACGTTGACCGGGTCTGAAGTGCCGGTGCAACCGTTGGCATCGACGGCGGTGACGATGTAGCTGTACGCGCCTTCCATGCCCGGCGTCAGGCGGATGGTATCGAGCGTTTGGCCGGCAAGTACCTCGTTGTTTTCCGTCCAGGTGAATATTGTTCCTGCCGGTGCGCCCGTAGCGAAGAGGCTGAAAGCCGTGCCCTGGCAGAAGGTGGAGGTGTCCGGTACGATCTTCAGATCGAGGTCGTCGATGTTGGGCACGACGCTGATCAGCAACTCGTCGGTGCTCTGGCAGTCGCCCGGTACGCCGTTGCCGTAGAAATACGTGACAGTGTAGAGCGTGGTGTCGGTCGGCGTCACGTTCAGCGGGTTACCGGCCGGGAGGTTGGGTTCCCAGACGAAAGTACCGCCTTGCGTGCCGGTTACAGTGGCATTGAGGGTGATTTGGGTGCCCGCGCAGATGGTTTGCGAAGCGCCGGCCTCTACGGTAGCATCGGCAACATTTACGGTTACGGTTTCCTGAATCGTGCAGTTTTGCACGCTGGCTTCGAGCGTATAAGTAGTCGTTTCCAACGGTGAGGCGATCGGTTCTGCCGCGGTCGGGTTGTCGAGCGAAGCCGATGGCGACCAGTTGTAGGTGGCGGCAGGATCGGTGAAAAAGTTCAGTTGAACGTCATCGCCGAGGCAGATAGTTGGGTTGTTGTTGAGGGCCAGCTGCGGCGAAGGGAATACCTGAATCTGTATGCTTTCCGCCGAGGGGCAAGGGGCATCCGGCGTCTTGACGGTAAAGAGCGTCGTCGTAAACACGGTCGCTGTCGGATTGGGGCAATCGGTACACGACAGACCGGGCGTATTCTCCCATTCCAGCTGAGTATCCGGCGGATCGACGGTCGTAGTCAGCTGGGTGGTTTGACCCGCGCAAAGCGATGGCGGACTGGCGGTAATCATAATGGTGGGTGGTTCGGAAACCGGCACCTCTATTTCTGCAATTGTCGAGCAGCCCCGGTTGATCGTTTCGCGCTGGTAGGTATGCGTAGCCGTGGCTACAATGACCATGTTCCAGTTTTCAGCCGGTGTTTGTTCGCCGCCGAACGGAATCCATTGGTGCTCGATGTCGGGGAAGCTGGCCGGTTCGTACGTCGGCGAATACAAAATAATCGTGTCGCCCAGGCAGTACACGGGCTTGTCGGGCAAGCGGGCGATGATCTGCGCCGGAAGCGAATCGACGCGGAAACGCACGGAGTCCGTTACGATACAATTGTTGACGTTATAAGTCGCCACAAAAGTGACCGATTCGTCGGGGAAGGCATTGACGTTGGCGCCGGTTGCGGCGTCGAGGTAGAAAGAAGGCGACCAGGTGACCTGTGCGCCGCTCGGGCTGGCAATGGTAGAGAGCGCGACGGTATCGCCCAGGCAAATTTCGCGATAGGGGTCGCCCAACACGTCAATGTCGGCTGCGATTACATTTACAAGAATAGAAGCCGTTTGAGTGCAATAGTTGTTGGCACTTGTGACAGTTAGGGTGTAAGTCGTTGTCTGGTCGGGCAAAGCGACGGGCCCCGAGCTGTTCGGGTCGTCGAGACCGGCCGCCGGCGACCATTGGTATTCACTGGTGGTGTTGAGCACATTGGCCAGTTGCACCGGGTAGTTCTGGCAAACGGTGGTATCGCCGTCCGGGACGGTGAGGGCCGGGAAGAAAAGCGTATCCACATTGATCGTCACCTGATCGCTCACTGCGCAACCGGCAATGCTGACGGTCGCTTTATACGTTGTTGTCGCCGAGGGCGTGGCAATGGGGTTGGGGCTGTTCGGGTTGCTGAGTCCGGTGGCTGGCGTCCAGACCAGCCCCGTGTTCCCAACGTTGTTGCTGGCCTGAAGTTGCACGCCTGTGCCCTGACAAATATTGGTCGGGCTGAGCGCCGTTACATCGATAGCCGGGCTGATGATTTTGACGTACACCGAGTCGATATCCACGCAGTTGTTCACCGTACCGGTGACCGAGATCCAGAGGTCCTGAGCCGGCGTGATGGTCGGGTTGGCAATGAAGGGGTTGCTGACCAGCCCCGGCGGCGCCCAGAAATAGTTGTTGGCGCCGAAGGCATTGAGTTGCAGCGTGGCGCCTGCGCAGACAAAAAGCGTGTCGGCGCCGACGTTTACCGTTACATTGACATTGTCTTCAATGTTGACCGTGATGGTTTTGTAGACGACCGTGCCGCAGCCGAAGTTGTTCGACAGGGAGATTGTAATGGTTTCCGTACCCTCGATCAAGGCGTCGGCGACGGGGAAAATCGGGAAAGAAACCTGCTGTTGGCCGGGCTGGAACGTAATGACGCCTGGGATGCTCAGTACGTAATCGACGCCCAGGGTTGCCGTACCGCCGATCGTGACGGTAAAGCTGGTTACTTCGGTGGGCGGTTCGGAGAGCGAGATAACCAAAACGTCCTGGTTGCCCGAGCAGTCTTCGATAAAATAGTCGATACCGCTGGCAAACTGAACAGCCAGGTTGGGCGTGCCGCCCTGAATGTCGGAGATGAATACACCGGAATCGTAAATGCCGTCGGCGCGGTCGGCCACGGCGAGTTTCAGGTGGTAGGTATTGCAGGGAATAACGTCCGTACGGGCAGTGAGGCTCTTTTTAATACCGAGCTCATCCGAGGTCAGGCCGTCGTATTCGAGGCTTTCACCGAGTTCGTTGTTGCGGTAAAACTGCCAGTTGATGTCGTTGTTGACGCTGTTGATTTGCACGGGCGTGTTGGTCGTGCCCGGGACAATAGCGATGTTTTTGGCGTTGTTCGACAGGTTGGGATCGCCGACGATGCCGGGGCCCGAAACGAAGAAGGCAAAGATGTCGTTGAAGCCGGTGCCCACGAATTCCGGGTATTCCTCCGAACCGAAAACGTATTCGAAAGTCAGTTCGTCGGTGGCGGCGAAAACGTCCAGTTCCACGATGCAGGCATCGAAGGAGATCGAGCCGCCTTGTTGTTGGGAAAGGTAGTTGAGGTCTCCATCGCCTTCAAAAAGGTTGTTCTGGCCGCTGCTGGTGAGGGAGTTTGGTCCCACGACGAGGTCGGCGTTGCCGGAGGTCAGCACAAGACCTTCTGTGAGGCCCAGGTCATTGTCGTCGGAAGCATAAGAGAAAGTACCGTAAGCGCCGTCTGCACAATCGATATTCGTAATCGTTACCGTCGTAGCCGGCGTCGATACGGCATCCACGATCGCCTGAGCATCGATCGCCGTGTTGATCGTCGGGGTAATGACCGGCATGCAAGGCTCATTGCTGCATTCCCAATGCCCGACGAAACCTTCCTGTTCAACGCCGAAGTCCGACTGCATTTGAACCGTCAGGCAGCCGCTGGTTGCCATGACTTTAAAACACACGGCGCCGCCGCCAGACACACTGGGCGCCCCAAAGCCTGCGCCGCCGATCTCGGCCAGTATGGGTGCATTGGTATCGTCGCCGTCGTAGAAAGTCAAAATGTCGCCGCCGAAACTACTTTGGTCGAGGTTGTAATAATCCAGTGTAAAAGTGATGCAGGCTGCTTGCTGGCTGGGGCAAATGACAAATACGTTGTTTTCGTCCGAGCCGTAGTCGCCATCGGGGCCGCCGGTGTCGTACAGGGTGCCGGAGCAGAGGTTGGAGCCTCCTTCATCGACGCCCGAGGCGGGGGGCGGTTGCGAGATGCAAAGCGTGAAGTTGCCCCAGTTGGGCGCTGCCGTCACCGAATAATCCGACACGCGGATGAAATACGGCAGGCCGGGCGTAAGGCCCACGACATCCAGAAAAACCGAGGATTCGCCCTGGTCCGCTTTGACGCACAGGAGCTCCGCCAGGCCATCGACCGTGCAATCGCCGCGATAAATGGCGAATTCCGGGTTGAGAATGGAGTTGGCGGTGATACCCGTCAGCGTGATCCGGAAGTCGAATGCCGTATCCGGGCAGGTGAACATGAACCACACGTCGTGCGTGGCGATGTTGCTGTTGAAACAGGATGGGTTGTTGTCGCTGCCGATATTGGTCGACGTGGCATTGATATTGGTGAAAGTATCAGTCGGACAGGTGGGTGCATAGCCCAAATCGATCAGTCCGGCGCAGTCGTCGTTCACGGGCGCTTGTGCCATGAGTGGAACCGACAAGGCAAGAATTGCGACAAGAAGGGTAAAGCGTTTTTTCATAGCAAATGAAAAAAGATGTCTGATTGGCATGCGTTTAAGGGCAGGGTACGATAAAAAAATACTTTTGGCCGTGCCAAAAGTAGGTAGTTCGATCGGAAAGCCAAATTCGCTGCAGTCTTTTGTGTCGCCGGCTGTCAAAGCCAAAGTTCATTCAGGTCTGCATTTTTCCAACAACTGACGCACCTCGCCAAGTTGGTACACCCCGTTTTGGTTGCCCCAGGCATTGTTTACGTAGTTCAGGATGTTGGTAATTTCGATGTCTGTCAACTGGGGCAAACCCGCCATGGGTTCCGTATAATTTTTCCCATTGACCGTTATGGTGTCCTTCAAACCGTACCGCACGATGCAGGGAAGGATATCGCGCTGCGCTCCAAGGTAATCGGAGCCGGCCAGCGGAGGGATAAGCGCTCCTAGCCCTTTTCCCTCCGGGCCGTGACAACTGGCGCATTGCTTGCCGTACAACCACTCTCCGTCGCGCCATGGATTTTTGTTACAGGAAAAAAACAGAGCCGTCGCTCCCAAAAGCACTATCCAAATCTGCAGTTTAAACATCTTAAAAATCTATTGTTGAATGACTTGCACAGTAATGGCTGTGCTGCAGCCCGTGGCGGGGTTGGTCAGCGTGACCGTGTATTCGCCCGCTTGCCCAACCACCGGATTTTGCAATCCGGAACTGAACCCGCCAGGCCCGCTCCAGCTGTATTGTACCGGGAATGTGACCGAACTGGCCGTCAGTTGCACACTGGGATTTGACGCGCTGATGATGCCGCCGGTAGCCGCGCCTTCGGGCGCCTGAATGTTTTTCTTGACCAAAAGCGTCTTGGAGTACGGGCAATTGGTCGCGCCAAGCGCCTGAATCGCCGCGAAGGTATAATAGCCGGGTGAGCTCACCGTCAAATTCGGGGTATTGGTCAGCACCTGTCCCTGGTAGTCGGTCCAGGCTATGTTGACGAGGTTGTTGCCCTGGGCATTTAACTGCACGTCCTGAATATCGCAGGTAATGGTTTGGCCTGCCGGCGCAACGATTCCGACCGCCTCGGCCACAGCGAGGTTGAAAATAACGAGGCTGTCGCATCCCGCGGCCGAAGTGCAGACGATGGAATATACGCCCTGACCACAAATCACCGTGTCGCAAACCGTGGCGCAGGCCGGTGGCGTGCAGGCGCCGATGACGCCCAGATTGGTCACAATCGGCTGTTTGATCGTCACGTTCTGCCGTACGACGCTGTCGCAACCCAGGTACGACTCGAGTACGATCTGATAAAGCCCGGTGATGTTGGCAACCTGACCCCAGGGGAGCGTGTAGGGCGCTTCTTCGGCGCAAACGACGACGGGCGGGAGATTGGTGGGCGGGATAGGCGCCACATTGACCGGACGACAGGCCGTGACCGTGCCGGGATTACATGAATTGCCGGCTTCAACACAGACATTTCCCCCGGAACTACCAAATTGCACGACAATGGTTTGACCTTCCGG